>JAGLNB010000016.1 GCA_023139715.1 Planctomycetota bacterium
AAGACATAGTAGCCACTATCTGCGACCGATTCGATCAGGTAAGGGCTAAAAATAATCCCAGAAAAATTACAAAACAAAACCTGAAAAAAATATTAGAAGCAATTTATTGAAAATTAGTACTTGTATGATGGGGTTGTATGTCAACAAACAAGAAATATAATGTGGTATTGCTCGTAACAGATGGTCACGGGAAATTTACGGGCAATATGGATTGGGGAACAAAAGAGTTTCACAATTTGAAAGAAAGATTGGATCGCCTTGATCTTGTGCAAAAAGGGTATGTTAGTTTTACCAATGCCATATCGCCTGCTGTATCGACTATTATGTCGATTGAAAGTATTATGAGTGGTCTTTTTGCTGCTAAAACCCACAAGTTACACTGGAGGCAATGGCCTGTATGGGATAGGTTTAGTCAACCTGTTCTCAGCGAGTTTCTTGAACAGCAGGGATACGATGTAGATGGATTTTCATATCTTTTAAATAGCGAAAACTGGCTCCCTTGTATGAAATGCTATAAACCGGAATTATACAAAAATTTCCCTTCTTTTAAGCGAGACACTCATTCTCATGAAGCTGTGCTCGTAGCGATAAAACACTATTTTGAAAATGCATTCAACGGTGATGGCAGCCATTTTCTTGCTATTCATTCAATTTTTGTATTCGATTTTTGGGAAGCGTTGATGGATGAACTTTCTCAAAATGGTATAACTGAAGACAATACAATTTTTGTATTAACTTCAGATCATTATTTTCCTGAAAATTTTGGTCGTCAATGGCTGCTGGGCGAAAGAGATAACTCCCTGATATTTCATCACATTGATCTTAGTGAACACAATATTCGGGTGCCTCTTTATTTAAAGTATCCCAACTCAAAAGGATTAGAAATAGATGGCATTGTTTCAGGATACGATATTGCTCCGACCCTGATAGATTTGCTTGGCATGTCTTCGCAGTGGCCGGGAAAATTTGATGGTATAAGCTTGGTACCGCTTCTCAAAGGTCAATCTATTTTGAAAAGAATGGTCAGAACTGACAACCTTTACCCGTATCAGATTGGAGAAAAACAAGGTAGAGTTGTTGCTATACGCAATGGGAAATACAAATATATTTTCCGTCCTGATCCTATAACGTCGTATATAGCCTACAGACTTAGCAGAAGTTGGGAAGATGTATTAGGAAGTGAGGAGTTTTTTGATATTGAAAATGATCCTCAGGAAAATAAAAACCTTATCAACGAAAGTTCTGAAAATATCCTGGAAGAAATAGATAAATGTAGAAAATATCTACGGAAAACAAATGAGGATATAATCGGATTTCATGTAGAAACTTTGCGGGATAATTTTCGCGTAAACAATCTTAAGAATAACCTTTTTGGGGGCAGGCAAAAAGGGAGAATACTATGTATTCAAAGCACATCTAATATCGTTTTTGAAACCATTGTCAGGGTGCTGATGGCAGAACTGCAAGAGTGGGACATCGATATTATGGTGAAGAATTCTGATGCACAGTTTCTTCCAGATGTAAAAGAGAAAATAATTTATGCTTTTGACGGTGTTTATCAAAAAGATAAATTTGTAAGCCTGATAGATTCGAAAGCTCATGGATACTATGACTGTATCATTAATACATCAAACGTTCCCATGGGGGATTATGCAGGAGTTTATGACGAAAGGTATTACCCAGTTGGCGACCTAAAGTCTTCAACTGAGATAATTAGTTTTCTAAATCCATGCATTAAAGCAATTCTCTGTTTGGATATGACATATAAGAAAATTTATCCTTTTAATATTGAAAGATTTCTTGAGGTTATTTCCTTAAAAAAAGCGATTAAAATAATTCGCTTTTTATTGAGAAAATTAAGACCCTTGTTAAGGAAATTGAACGCACCGCTAAACAGCAAAAACGTCAAAATAAATAGGGGTTTTGCTGAGAGAATAATCACATCCAAAGATTAAACATAATGGATAAAAACAAAAAAATAGATACGGTAGAGGAGATAAAAAGCCGTTCACTTAGAGCGGTGAAATGGAGTACTTTGGCAGAAGTTTTTTCCAGAGTTGTTCCACCCATTACATTGTTTGTTCTTGCTCGATTATTGTCTCCATCTGATTTTGGTGTTGTTGGCATAGCCATAATTGTAGTTGGGCTGGCACAAATGTTTCAGGAGTTTGGATTTGGGAAAGCATTGATACAAACCAAAGAAAATGTTGAGATTTATGCCAATAATGCTTTCTGGATGAATGCTTGGCTCGGTTGTGTTATTTATGTAGTGCTCTTTTTTACTGCTCCGTTTATTGCGTTTTTTTTCAACAGTCCTGAAAGCATTATTATATTAAGAGTTTTTTGCCTTCAGGTAGTGATTACAGGTTTTTTTGCTGTACATTCTGCGTGGTTGCTCAGAAAAATGGATTTTAAATCGATTTTTTTTGTGCGAGTAACTGCTTCTATTTTACCGGGCTGTGTTTCGGTGGTGATGGCATTTAGTGGAATGGGAGTCTGGTCGCTTGTATGGGGAACACTCACAGGTTCTATGGCCCAGCTGGTATTATATTGGATATTGAGTGATTTGAGGCCAGCTTGGAATATCAACTTTGTGATACTAAAGAAGATGGTAATATTCTCCAGATGGATTCTTTTAGAAGGATTTTTTGGTTGGATTATTAACTGGGGCGGCTCAATAGCGATTGGCCATTATCTTGGCGTGAAAGAGCTAGGCATTTTTCGTTTGGGAGTATCTTTACTTTTGTTTGTATCGTATGTATTTTTTACTCCGATTATACCCGTGGCTCTTTCGTTTTTCTCGCGATTGCAGTCTAACGGCGCGGAGTTAAAAAATTCCTATATTAAATTAACTCAAATTATAAGTGCCTTGTCTCTTCCTCTTGGGGTTGGAATAGCACTGTTGGCAAAACCAATAGCTGTAGTTTTTCTCGGAGAAAAATGGATTGGAATTGAAATTGTGATTTTATACACAGCTATAAGAGTTGGTCTTGGTTGGGTTTTTGGACTTAATTCGACAATATATACTGCAATAGGAAGGCCAGATTTAAATGCCAAGCTTCTGATAGCAACCTCTGTGGTAACTCTGCCTGCATATATTTTGGGTGCTCAATATGGGCTTTATGTATTTTGCGTGGTTCGGCTGATTACTTCGCTTATGGAGAATGGAGCAAATTATTTTATTGCCAAGAAGACACTTGATTTGCCAGCTACCTTTCTTTTGCGTCCACTTTTAATTCCAATAAGCGGTGTTATCGTGATGACTATCGCTATTGTAATATTCATGAATTTTATAGATGTGTATAATATAACAGGGTTGATATTAGCAGTAGTAATAGGCGTCCTTTCTTATGTGGCAAGTCTTTGGATTATAAAAAAGGACTTTGTGATTTGGAGCTTCCGGTATGGCCGACAGGTGTTTGGATGAAAAGCTTATTTCCCATAACAATGTTTTGAAAATACTGGATTATAAATTATGAACATTGCGTCCGTTGTTTTTGAGTGGAAAAAGGAAGATTTCCAAAAACTTGTGGATAATTGTCCCAGTGAGCCGGTTACACCATATATTTTTAAATATCTTCCCAAAGAAGGTCGCTTGCTTGAGGCAGGATGTGGGTCTGGCAGATTCGTCTATTATCTCAAAAAATTGGGATATGATATTGTTGGGATGGAGATCAGTCAAAAAACGGTTGGTGTATTAAATGAGATGCATCCTGATCTTGATATTATTCAGGGGGATGTTAGAAAACTTCCTTTTTCTGACGAATCCATAGCGGGAATACTCTCGTTGGGAGTGATTGAACATGTTATTGAAGGACTTGATGGTCCAACTCGGGAAATGTATCGTGTTTTGCAGAAAGACGGATATGCACTGGTTATAGTACCAAGCTTCAACTATATTAGAAGAATAAAGTATATGCTAGGTATCTACCATGTAACGGGATTACTTAAATATTCGTCTGTTGTGAGAAGAATGTTCAGAAAAGCCCCTTTGGAGCTTGATAGTGCTACAGAAAAGTTAATTAACAAGCCCGAATTTAAACGTTGGCGAATCCTTGGGGAGTTTCTTGAATACAGATTAACTAAACACCAATTCGAAACAGTATTGAAAGATGCTGGCTTTTCAATAATTGAGAGTGTTCCAGTTTCTCTTATAGATGGAGTGTATCATGAGTTTGGCAGAGCATTTGTGACTGTTAAAAATCATACTTTTCACCCAAATTTTGCGGGACGTTTGTTAAACAATATGCTTTCTAAAATACCGTTTTGTCATAATCACATGCATTTATGTGTGGTAAAAAAGTAATATCTTAGAAAGTAAATGCGAAGATTAAAATCACAGGCGGTTGACAGGATAATACTATGATTAAAAAAATTGAGAACGACAAAAAATTACTTGCGATAATTATTTCTGATGATTTTTCCAAGGAGGGGATACATTTTTTTACGCCCGATGATTTTTCACAGCAATTAGCATATATGCATCATCCGGCAGGGAAAATAATTGAACCTCATGTCCACAATGCTGTTTCCAGAGAAGTAACCTATACCCTTGAGGTGCTTTTTCTCAAACGTGGAAAAATGAGAGTCGATTTTTATGATGAGAAACAAAATTATCTGAAAAGCTGCGTATTAAAATCTGGAGATGTTATTTTGCTTGCCAGGGGAGGGCATGGATTTGAGGTTCTCGAAGAGATTGAAATGTTTGAAGTCAAACAAGGGCCTTATGCAGGAGAAGCTGACAAAACCCGTTTTAAAGGCATAGCGTTGAATAAGGTGTGTCTATGAAAAAGGTTACAGACAAACTGATACCTGTTAATGAGCCTTTGCTTGACGGCAATGAGAAAAAATATTTAATGGAATGCGTTGAGACAGGATGGGTTTCATCGGAAGGGCCCTTTGTAAAACAGTTTGAAGATGCTTTTGCTGAAAGGGTAAATAGAAAATTTGCGATTTCGGTTTGCAATGGTTCGGCGGCGCTGGAAGTTGCCATTACAGCATTGGATATAAGAGAAAATGACGAAGTTATTCTTCCTGCTTTTACAATTATCTCATGTGCCGCTCCAATTGTCAGAGCAGGTGCGATACCAGTTGTTATAGATAGTGATCCGCAAACATGGAATATAGACGTAGCAAAAATTGAAGAAAGAATAACAAAAAGAACCAAAGCTATTATGGTGGTGCATATATATGGCCTGCCTGTTGATATGGAGCCAATTCTTGCTTTGGCTAAGAAATATAACTTAAAAGTAATTGAAGATGCCGCTGAAGCAATTGGGCAGACTTATAATGGGAAATCTTGTGGAAGCTTTGGCGATATTAGTGCATTCAGTTTTTATCCCAATAAACACATCACCACGGGTGAGGGGGGAATGGTTACTACAGATAATGAGGAGTTAGCCCAACGGTGTCTTGGTCTGCGTAATTTATGTTTCCAGCCAGAGAGGCGTTTCGTTCACGAACAGTTAGGCTGGAATTTCCGCATGACAAATATGCAGGCAGCTTTAGGTTTGGCGCAATTGGAAAGATTGGATGAGCATATCAAACGTAAAAGACAAATAGGCAGGCTTTACAATCAGTTGTTGGCCGATGTGCCTGGATTGCAGTTGCCTTTAACTCATACTGATTATGCTGAGAATATTTATTGGGTATATGGTCTTGTGATTAAAGAAGATATAGATTTTGATGCAAAAGAGGTCATGATTAAACTTGGTAAGCATAAAATAGGGACACGACCATTTTTCTGGCCTATGCACGAACAGCCGGTATTTCGTAAAATGGGTTTGTATAGGGGGGAATCATTTCCAATTGCTGAGCGGCTGGCTCGGCGTGGTTTTTATGTCCCAAGCGGTTTATCGCTCACAGATCGGCAGATACAACGAGTTGTTCAGTGCATTAAGGATATTATGAAATGAGAAATACCATAGTCCTTTGGTCTGGCTGTGGCTCGGATCAGTTCGAAGAAAAGATTCCTTTGCACTTTATTGGTCAAAGAAACGCCAAATTAGGTTTTAGCAATGACATCGACATACTTTTTCTCCAGGGGTATGATCGGCTGGAAGAAAGCTACCGCAAAGATTTGCAATCTTGTGGATTTAAGCTGTATGATCTAAAAGATACATATACGCAACTAAGCGATAAGTACCAATCGTTGAATCGATTTGGTGATTTTGAAAAAAAGTGTTTTTTGCGATGGCTCGTTCTAAAGGAGTTCTATGCCGGAGAGACGATAGTTCATTATGATGGTGATGTGGTCTTTAATGAAGACCCACTTGTTCTGCAACAGAAATTGAGCGGAAAGACTTTTGTGTTACAGGGATGTCCTGCAATGGTAGCGATATGTAATACAGCGTGGTATGAAGAATATTTAAAAAATCTGGATTTATTTGTATCCGATATCGAACAATATTCTTCTGATGCATGGAAAATGCGTGACGGCTGGCAGCTGTCAGTAAAAACAAAATGGGCTGGCTATAGAGACAGAAATGTAATTTCAAGTGATCAGGATTTGATATCCCATCTTTTGCATACTGACCAACTACCTCAGGATAGTCCTGCAGAAATCCTTTCTTGTGTGCCGGAACACATTTTCTTTGAAAATGCACTGTGTATCGAAGATGCAAACGATGATTTTCCATATCGTTACAGAAGAACAGAAGGAATTGATTATCTCAATGACAAAAGAGTTGCTTTTTGGCACATTCAAACGGACTTTAATATATATCTTTATGATTTTATAATTCGCAAACAATACCTGCTTATGTTTGCTGGTTCCACACTGAGATACGGCAACAAAGGTCTTGAAAAATTTATTCACAGGTTTATTAGAAAGATAAAAGGTGTAAGCAGATATGATGTTTATAAATACTTTTTTCAGGAATATGATTTTAGTGAAGTCTTAACTAATCAGGTATGGTGGCAAAATGGGATATTTGTATAGATGATGATATCCAAAGGTGGCCAATAAATTCATTTCTCAGATTTGCCTTAGGGGACGTAAATTATGTCAGTTTTTGAAAATTATGCAAAGTACTATGATTTATTGTATCATGATAAAGATTACACGGGAGAGGCGAATTTTATTGTTGATATTATAAAATCGCATTCGCCCAATGCTGCTTCAATTCTGGACTTGGGCTGTGGAACTGGTTACCACGCTGCGTTAATAGCCAAGGAAGGATATTCGGTACATGGAGTTGACCGGAGTGAATCGATATTGGTAAGAGCTGATGAGCGAAAGCTTGGATTAGCACAACCTGTTGCACAAAAGTTGTCTTTTTCTAAAGGCGATGTTTGTAGTGTCAGGATTCAGGAAAAGTTTGATGTTGTTGTTTCTTTGTTTCACGTAATGAGCTACCAAATAACAAACGAGGATATTCAGGCAGCTTTTACAACTGCAGCAGCTCACCTAAAGGATGGCGGTATCTTTATTTTTGATTGCTGGTATGGGCCGGGCGTTCTTACTGAAAGACCAGAACCCAGAATCAAAAAAGTGGAAAATGAATATGTTAAAATTATTCGTGTGGCAGAGCCAGTGATGCATCCAAACAAAAACCTGGTAGATGTGAATTATACTGTGTTGGTTACAGAGAAGGATTCAGATAAATTTGAACAGATTAATGAAAAGCACCAAATGCGTTATTGGTTTATGCCGGAAATAGAATTTTTTCTTGCAAAATCAGGGTTTGAGTTGGTTAAAAGCGGTCAGTGGATGACAAATAAAGACTCAGGTTTTGATTGTTGGAGCGTTTATTTTGTGGGGAAAAAATGAAAAAAATCGGTCTATTTCTTGGGGCTGAACCTTATCGAGGTGGAACATTTCAATACGGTCTATCAATGCTTGAAGCGGTAGCATCGCTTCCTAAGGATCAATTCCAGGTTTCTGTTATATATACACACGATGCCTGGAGTGACTATATAAAAGCATATAATTTACCAATGCAGAAAGTTCGGTTGGGTTTTTTGGGGCGTGCTTTTGGGAGAATCTGGAGATTAATGAAATTGCCTATGGCTGGCTGGAGGAACATTTCATATTACTGCCATTCGTTTGCAAGGATACTTATTAGGCAGCATTGTGACCTATGGATATTTCCTTCACAGGATATATGGTCTTATCGAATTAATATCCCAAGTCTTGTCTCTATTCATGATCTTATGCATCGTTACGAAAAACGGTTTCCGGAAGTATCTGTTGACGGCGAATATGAGGAACGGGAAAATTGTTACAAGCAAATCTGCAAGTGGTCAAAAGCTATTCTTGTGGATTCAAAGGTCGGCAAGGAGCAGGTCGTTGAATCTTACGGGGCAGATTGCAATAAAATTTATGAGTTGCCATTTGTGGCACCGCAATATATTTATGATAGTAAATCATCGGATAAATTCGACAAACGCTATAAGCTTCCTGAAAAGTTCCTTTTTTATCCTGCTCAATTTTGGGAACATAAAAATCACAAAAGACTTGTGCTTGCTGTTAATAGTTTAGTGTCAAAACATCCTGATATAAATATGGTTTTTGTTGGAAGCAAAAAAAATGGTTACGAATCGGTTTTTGATATGGTTTGTAAACTTGGACTTGATAAGAAAATATTCTTTTTTGGTTATGTCCCCAACGAAGACATGCCTGAGTTTTATCGTATGGCGAGGGGGATGATTATGCCGACTTTTTTTGGCCCTACCAATATTCCACCATTAGAAGCGAATGCATTGGGTTGCCCTGTTGCCGTATCAAGGATATATGCTATGCCAGATCAACTGCAGGATGCTGCTATTTACTTTGACCCACTTTCAGTAGAGCAGATGGTTGATGCCATCGAAAGAATATGGACGGATGATTTGTTATGCGCAGACCTTAAGAAACATGGCCTTATGCGGTCTGGGCAGTGGAACCAACAGGGTTTTAATAAAAAACTGTACGAAATAATAAAAGATATATTAAATTAGGCAGGAAAATGACTGGTTATCCTTCTATTACGATTATAATTGTTTTGTTAGTTGGGCTTTTCTTAGCTATCAGGAATCCATATAGAGCTTTTCTGTTGTCCGTTCTTGTTATTGGTGCGGGTAATGCTAAGGAACTCAATCTCACCCGAACAACGCTACTGGGGCCGTATTTAAACCTGACGGATATTTGTTTGCTGGTAGCTTTATTTGCACTTTTGTGTGAGTGCCTGCTTCGCAGAATGCCGCCTCGAATGCCACGTATATTATTGTTTATTCTGATAGTGTTATCTATAGGTGCCTTACAGAGTTTTGCGGTTTTTGGTTGGGATTATGAAACACTTCGCTCACTTCGATGGGCGATACAATTTCCATTAGCATTTTTTCTGGCAGCCAATTTTATAACAAATCCTCATCGGGTGAAATTATTTATTACAACGTTGTTGGTGGCCGCTGTTCTTGCGGCTGCTCAACATTTTTACTATGTCATTGGTATTGGACAGAAAATTGTTTTAGGTTCGGATAGTTTTGCTGGAATCCGAACAATCTCATATTCCAGCGGAGGATTGGCAGAAATTTTTTTACTAAGCATAATGATTTGGAAACTGCCTAAAAAAATATCCAGCAAACTTTTCTTTATAGCAATTGGCAGCTTATTTATGCTCAGTGTTTTAATGAACCAGACACGGTCGGTTTGGTTTGCTATGATTTTTGCAATACCTATAGTGGCAAAAATATTTCAATTGAGACAGAGATATGATACTTTTTTTCGTATTGGTGTAATAGCTGTAGTAAGTGCATCTTTGGCTATATTGCTATGTAGTTTTCTAATTCCTGATTTGGATATAGCAGGCATGGTCAACAAAAGGTTTTCCTTGCTCTTTGATACGTCGGGTGCCGCACTGGCGACGGGAGGGCCAACAAGCGGTCGCCTGGATGCAATCAGAGTTGAAATGACTGATTGGTTAGATGGAACGTTGGTATTGGGGCGAGGATTAAATTATTTTAAAAACATGCAAGGTAAGCTGTTGGATATTGCTTTTGGCCACGTTGGCTATGTAACCTATTTGTCACAATTGGGAATTATTGGGTTTTTCGTTTATGCAATTTTTTTACCGTTATCAGTCATTCGAAATTGTAGGCGGGTCTGGCTAAGCAGTCAGGTTCCGATAGTACGCTACGCAGTGTTTTTGTCGGCATCTTCAATGATTTATAATTGTATTATGTTTACTATGAGTAGCTGTTTTCTCAGCTTGGGTAGTTTTGTGCCGGGGGTTCTTGCTGGTATGGCTTGGGCAATATCAAGAGTTAGAATAGTAGATAAACAGCCGCTTCAAAATAGAAAAAACATTGCTTTTACCAATAAGCATGAATATGCTCCTTTGTACAGGAATGAGTAACTCTTTTGGCTTGAGGTCTATATGTCAGATTATCCACGTATTACGATTGTAACTCCCTCTTTCAACCAAAGCAAATATCTACGTGAGACAATTGAATCGATATTGAATCAAAATTACCCTAACTTGGAATATATAATCATCGATGGCGGTAGTACAGATGGCAGTGTTGAAATTATCAAAGAATATGAAGAGCATTTGGATTACTGGATAAGTGAAAAGGACAGCGGCCAATCGGATGCCATTAGCAAAGGATTTAAGCGAGCGACTGGAGATTGGCTCAATTGGATAAATTCTGACGACGCTCTTGTTCCAGGTGCTTTGGAAGCAGTTGCCAAGGCTGTTGCCAAGTACCCAAAAACAGATATAATTGCAGGACGTGGAATTATAGGCCAGGCAGATGGTACAGTAAGCAGAATTGTTTGGCCGATTACTCCTTTTATGTGGATGCCAAAACACGCGTTTTATGGGCAGATATGTCAGCCATCTTTTTTTTTCAGACGCAAAGCTTATGAATCTATTGGCGGCATTAATACTGAATTGTTTTTCCGTATGGATACAGATATGTATGAATGTATGCTATCGCAAGGTAGTAAGGCTGTAGTTATCAATGATATCCTTGGTTTCTTTCGTATTCAAAAAAATGCCAAATCGACCTTAAACCAGGATGCCAGAAAAAGAGAGCTGAACGAGAGACTATCTGAATTTGGTATTAGTGGAATAGGAATGAAGTTGGCTGCTTCAATAGTTCGGCTATATCGTTTGTGCTCAGTACACTATCTCAGAGTATATTTAGCTACAAGAACATTACATAGCCAATCGCTTGGTAGTCTGTGGGCAAAATCCAGGCGAGCAAGAGGAAGCAAATAAGCAAAAAGGTTTAATTATGTCCAGTAGTATAGATTACCACAATGTCGACAATAATAAGGTTGACCCGAAATCGTTAACTCTCAGTGAACTCAAGGCCCTTCAAACACCCGGTTATCTTTGGACGCAATACATCAACTATAATCTGGCAATATTGATAACCTGGTTATGTCTTCGCATCAAGGTAAGTGCGAAGTGGTTGACCGTTTCGGTACTCGTTCCTGTTGTTATGGGAACGGGAGGGCTATTTTTAATTTCTTTTCCTGGGAATTTAATCCTTTTCTGGATTGCTATCCAGTTGGCCTATACTATTGATTGTGCAGATGGTTCTCTGGCGAGAGCAACTAACACTGCTTCACCCCAAGGAGCATATCTGGATGAAATGATGGATTGTTGTTCATTAATGATAATTGGTGTTGGTTGTATTTTTTTTGTTTATCAGCGATTTGAAATGAATCCTTATGTAACTTGGAGTTGTGTTGCTTTTTTCTCTACACGTGCTCTCGGTTACGCAGCTATTTTCTTGCAGGGTCGATTTAAATTGCAGGAGAGGCGCCCACCTAAAAAACTCATTTCTAAAATACTGGGTTTGTGTATAGATACTGGTTTATGGTGGTTTATTCTACCATTGTTGATGTTGACAAGCTTATGTTGGATTCCTCTGACCTTAATTAGCATTCTTCAAGCAGGAAATGTAGCTCGGCACATTACGAGATTTTTTCGGCAGTGTGGCTCACCATATTAATAGACGAGGGGCGGTTTTGCCAATTGAACTTTGATAAATATAATCAGAGAGAATCAAAATGAAAATACTTCACACCGTACCCGGAATATGGAAAAATACTGGTGGGCCGGCTGAAGTAATTCCGCTGTTATGTCAGCATTTACTTTCGTATGCAGACGAGGTGAGCATAGCAACATTGGATGGAGACCTTTCAGATTCAACTATAAATGCTGAAAGAGAAGGTGTCGCCGTACATGCTTTTCCGCTTAGCTTTAGATTTTCGCCACGATATAGTTCCAGTATGAGAAAAGATATGCGTCTGCTTATAAGAGATGCAGATATTGTTCATAGTAATAGTATGTGGGAATATACGAATTGGTGTACATGCAGTGAATCGCTAAAACAGCGAAAGCCATATTTGATATCATTTCATGGCACAATTATGAACCCTCGACAAAACTGGCGATGGAAGCATCATTTGATATGGAAGATACTTACTGGCCGCTATGCTCAAAAAGCTAATTGTTTACACGCCTGCAGTAAGGCGGAATTAGAAGCAATTCGGCA
The DNA here is from genome assembly GCA_023139715.1 of Planctomycetota bacterium. GTDB lineage: Bacteria > Planctomycetota > Phycisphaerae > Sedimentisphaerales > Anaerobacaceae > JAGLSG01. Next base: position 12,493 of record JAGLNB010000016.1, read on the forward strand.
GATGGGCCTTAAAAATCCGGTGGCAGTGATACCTAATGGTATTGAAATCTGGGAGCCACTTTTAGATAGTTATGTCAAAGAGGCAGTGCCGGAATTTACCGGCAAGAAAAGCTTTCTATTTTTGTCGAGGATACATCCGAGTAAAGGGATTTATGACCTCATAAATGCATGGCATCTTTTGGGCAACGTCACAGAGCAGTGGCAGTTAATTATTGCCGGCCCAGGCCAGCCCGCTCACATAAAACGTCTGACTCGGTTGATTGAATCTGATACGGCACAATCTAATATCACTTATTTAGGTCCTTTATTTGGCAATAAACGGATAGCTGCATTTCAAGCGGCTGATGTTGTTGTTTTTCCAAGTTATACAGAAAATTTTGGTTTGGTTGTGGGTGAAGCGTTGGCTTGTAGGAAACCGGTCATTGCCTGCCATGGAGCACCGTGGCAGGAATTATTGAAATATAATTGCGGCTGGTGGATTCCAAATGAGGTTGATGTTCTTGCTGATACTATTGCAGCGGCTATGAAAACCAGTGATGCCCAGCGAGATGCAATGGGATGCCGAGGCCAGAAACTTATAAAAGAAAAGTATTCATGGGAGAATATGGCGAGCAAAATGATGCAGACTTATGAATGGATACTCGGCGGCGGACGCACGCCTTCGTGGGTCGAATTTTGTCGGCAAAGCTGAATAAAAATAGATTCTTGCAAATGGTTTTCCCATTAAAAATTCCGATTGGAAATTGATTTTGAATAACAAAGTTCCAGTTTCTGTAATTGTTCCCGTGAAGAACGAGGAACTAAATATTGGTCGATGCCTTGAGTGTCTGCAAGGATTCTCCGAAATTATTGTTGTTGATTCTCTCAGTACTGATGAGACTTGTAATATAGCAAAAGCACACGGGGCAAAAGTTGTTGAATTTGAATGGAATGGTAAATTCCCCAAAAAACGTAACTGGGTACTTGGAAATTTCGACTTTGCTAATGAATGGGTACTCTTTGTTGATGCGGATGAATACGTTTCCGAAAGCTTTAAGGCGGAAGTGTTCGACAAAGTAAAGCATGCCAGGCATATTGGTTTTTGGTTGACTTATCACAATTATTTTATGGGACACTTTCTTAAGCATGGTGATAAATTTCGCAAGCTGGCACTTTTCCGCCGAGATGCTGGTGAATACGAATATATCGATGAAGATAAGTGGAGCAGTTTTGATATGGAGATACATGAACATCCTGTACTGAATGGAACTGTCGGCATGCTCAAGTCTCCGATTTTGCATGAAGATTATAAAGGAATGCAGGCATATATCCATCGTCATAATGAATACTCAAGTTGGGAGGCCAACAGGTATATTGCGTTACGGTCTAACGTAAATAACAAGTGGAACACATTAACATTTAGACAAAAGTTAAAATACCGTTTACTCAAATCATGGCTGTTTGCACCGCTGTATTTTGTAATGGTTTATTTTTTTAAATTAGGATTTATGGATGGCAGGGAAGGTTTTATGTTTAGCGTGTTTAAAGCGATTTATTTTTTTCAAATTAGATGTAAAATTATAGAACTTCAAAAAACAAAAGGACGAAAATAAAATGAAAAGAATACTTGTAACAGGCGGCTCTGGTTTTCTTGGTTCCCATCTTTGTGAGAAATTATTAAATGATGGACACGACGTTCTTTGTGTTGACAATTTCTACACAGGAAGAAAGAGTAATGTGATTCATTTGTTATCTAATCCGCATTTTGAGATAATGCGACATGATATTACATTTCCTCTTTATGTCGAGGTGGATGAAATCTATAATCTGGCATGCCCTGCGTCTCCGATTCATTATCAATTTGACCCTGTTCAAACTACCAAGACCAGTGTTCATGGTGCTATCAATATGCTTGGCTTGGCAAAAAGGGTGAAAGCAAAGATTTTACAGGCATCAACAAGTGAAATTTATGGTGATCCAAAGGTCCACCCGCAAACGGAGGATTACTGGGGACATGTAAATACTATAGGGTTGCGTTCATGTTATGACGAGGGAAAGCGTTGCGCCGAGACACTGTTTTTTGACTACTATCGCCAAAACAAACTAAAGATTAAGGTAATTCGGATTTTCAACACTTATGGCCCACGCATGCTTCCAAATGACGGCAGAGTTGTATCAAACTTTATTATGCAGGCACTCAGCAATGAACCTGTTACCATGTATGGCGATGGCAAGCATACGCGTTCATTTTGTTACGTTGATGATCTTATAAAAGCTATGGTTTGCCTTATGGATACGCCGGATGATTTTGTTGGCCCTGTAAACTGCGGTAATCCTGATGAATTTACAATTCTGGAACTTGCTGAAAAAATCATCAAGCTAATTGGTTCAAGTTCCAAAATAAATTTTAAACCACTGCCACAGGATGACCCAATGCGGCGTCAGCCCGATATTTCTCTGGCAAAAAAGATTCTAAAATGGGAACCTGTTGTGTCTTTGGACGAAGGGTTAAAAAAGACGATTGATTATTTTGCTAATCTTTCTAAAGATTGCAAGTTATGAGATATTTTACATTTTTAAAAGTCAAAGAACGTAATAAACCTAAAAAGACAAAGATAAGGAGGTTTTTTGATTAAGGATTGGCAAAAAAAATTAATGCACAAGTATTATTATGGGCAGGCTGGATGGGTGGATGGAACATCCCGGTTTCACCGACTTATCAAACAGTTTGCGCCATCAAGTGCTAAGATTCTGGAGATCGGAGCCGGGCCGACAAATCCGACTACCGGTTTCCTGCGGAGTCTTGGTACTGTAACAGGCATAGATGTTGATACCGCTGTCAGAAATAACCAGTATTGCGAAACAGCACTTGTGTATGATGGCGTTCATATTCCCTGTGATAATAATTCTTATGATTTAGTTGTTTCCAATTACGTTTGTGAGCACCTCGAGAATCCATTGCAGGTATGTCGCGAAATTTACAGAGTTACTCGGCCCAGAGGCCATTATATTTTCAGGGCGCCAAATCTATGGCACTATGTGTCGCTTGCAGCCAAATTTTCGCCTCAATGGTTTCATAAATTGATAGCTAATAAATTGAGGGATTTGCCTAAGGAAGCTTATGATCCCTATCTAACGTATCATCGAATGAATACAAAAAAAGTATGCTCGAAAATTTTATCGCAAACTAATTTTAAAATTGAGATAATTAAAATGATAGAATCGGAGCCGAGTTACGGCATGGCCTCTCCTTTTTTGTTTTACCCATTAATGATGTCGGAGAGACTGCTGAATTCATCCTCAATATTTGAAAATTTTCGGGCAAATATTTTATGTGTGGCATCGGCAGATAAGCAGCAGGATATGCCTTCATAAAACATTAGAGGCCATATATTTTCTATGCGTTTTTCAATCATCACAATTTGTTACAATCCAGGCGAGATAATAAAAACGGCAATAGAATCTGTTCTTTCGCAGGATTATCCTGACATTGAATATATTATAATTGATGGAGCTAGCGACGAGGGCACAATTGAAATTGTTAAGTCCTATGGAAATAAAATAGGCAGGTTTGTATCTGAGCCGGATGAAGGATTTTATGATGCCCTTAATAAAGGCGTTAATTTAGCCACTGGGGAAGTGCTTGGTTTTGTCAACGCTGATGATTTGCTTGCAGGCGCTGACGTAATATCTGATATTGCAGATTGTTTTGATAAAACACAAGCAGATGGCGTTTATGGTGATATTGAATATGTAGCAAAGAATGATATAACAAAGATTATTCGCTATTGGCAAAGCGGCGAATTTGAGCGTTTAAGTATTCGTAATGGCTGGATGCCGCCGCACCCTGCACTTTATTTAAAACGCAGCGTTTATCAAAAAGCAATGCTTGAAGATGGCAGCTATTTTGATACATCTTTCAAAATTGCAGCTGATTATGATTTTATGATGCGGATTTTGGGAAAGCTCAAAATTGACATTGCCTATCTGCCAAAAGTTTTTGTGAAAATGAGAACAGGCGGCAAAAGCAATAAAAGTATTTTTAATATGTTGAGAAAATCGTATGAAGATATTGTCGCTATGCGAAGAAATGGAATAGGCGGTTTTGGAACACTTATCTGCAAAAATTTCCGTAAGCTGCCTCAATTTGTTTTTAGAAAATAACATCTGGGTTGCTCTGTTTTTTTGCTTTTAAGCTAGAGAGTCAGGGACGATATAGTTATTGATAATGCTCTACGTGTAGTGTATAGTTTTGGCAATCATATAAACGCATAATGATATAATATTTTAGGAGATTCATAAAATGTTACTCCATATTTTCAGGGCTATTTTTATTGTCGTTATTTTGGCTGTTATATTTGTGAATATAAGTTCGCCAGCGGTTTCAGCTGAAGCTGACAGAACCGATTTTTATAAAATTCTCTGGGGCGGTCTGGGGCTGGCTTTATTTGCTATTTTTATCGATGTTTGTACTCCGAAAAAATCTCTTGCTGCACTTGCCGGAGTTTTCTTCGGTTTGCTGGTTGGTATCTTTGTTAGCTGGGCACTGGTGCCGGTTTTGGATTTGGTGAATGATATTTACAAAATGGGCCTTAGTGAGATAGCAGTAGAAGCAATCAAATGGATGATGGGAATATGTATTTGCTACCTTACTATTAGCGTTGTGATGCGTACCAAAGATGATGTCCGTTTTGTTGTGCCCTATGTTGAATTTGCCAAGCAGACCAAGGGCTTTCGTCCATTGGTTCTGGATACTTCAGCGATTATCGATGGCCGCATTTCGGATTTGTGCCAGAGCAGATTATTTGATGCTCCGCTGATTGTTCCACGTTTTGTGCTGGAAGAATTACAGTTAATATCCGATTCAGCTGACAAGTTAAAACGCAATCGCGGCAGAAGAGGACTCGACATACTTAACGATATGAGAACTAATCCTATTATCGATGTGGATATTGATGAGACCAGTTCCCCTGAAGTTTCCGCAGTTAAGGGCGTTGACCAGAAGCTTGTAGTTTTCACCAAGGAAAATAATGGACGGCTTGTAACAACCGATTACAACCTAAGCAAAGTTGCACAGGTGCATCGTGTTGATGTAATAAATGTCAACGATTTAGCCAATTCACTAAAGACGATTGCTTTGCCCGGTGAAAATATGAAAATCAAGATTATAAAGCCGGGCGAAGAAGCTGAACAAGGCATCGGCTATCTTGACGATGGCACGATGGTTGTTGTTGAAGGGGCTCGCAATAAAATTGGACGAGACATAGTTGTCAGCATAACGAGTTCACTGCAGACATCGGCTGGCAAAATGATATTCGGTAAATTTGAGGGCTTTTCTCAGAAAAACCAATAATTTATTGCTGATAAATTATTGATTGTTTTTTATTTCTTTTAGTAATGCTGGAATGATTTTGTTTTCCGGTATTGTTGATATTTTTTTGCCATTTCTGTAGATGTAGCCCTTGTTTTTTGCGGCACATACAGCTATGTCAGCGTCGGCTGCTTCTCCGGGGCCATTTACCACGCAACCCATCACCGCAACACGCAGCGGTTTATCGATTCCATTTAGAGCTTTTTTTATTTTTTGAGCAAGTTTAACCACATCAATCTGGCATCTGCCGCACGTCGGACAAACGGTCAGTTCCGGCTTATTTGATTTTTGCAAACCTATGCCGACCAGGATTTGTTTTGCAATTTGGGCTTCGGCTACTGGATTGCCAGCAATGCTAACTCTTATCGTGTCGCCTATTCCTTCGGCGAGCAATGTTCCAATTGCAATAGCTGATGGAATTTGTGCATCCTGAGCTAATCCGGCGTGAGTTAAGCCGATATGAATTGGATAATCAAAATTTTCTGCAATGCTGCGGTTGATTTCAATAGTGCGTAGGCAATCACTGCTTTTAGCGCTTAGTACGAGCTGCGTAAAATTATGTTTTTCAAAAAAACGGACGTATTTTTTCATTTCTTTCAGCATTAAAGCCACGCGTTTTTTTTGTGGGACATCCTGATTTTTCAAATCTCTTATACTCGCCTCGTTTACGCCGATTCGAATAGCTGTTTTGTGCATTTTGGCTGCATCTATTATTCGCAGAATATCTTTGTGGTTTTTTATATTTCCGGGATTCAGCCGGATTTTTGCAGCACCAGCCTCGATTGCTTCGACTGCTCGAGCTGGGCTAAAGTGAATGTCAGCTATCAGCGGAATTGAAACTTTTTGGACGATTTTTGCAAAGGCGATTGTATCAGCCCTTGTTGGCAGAGCGATTCTAACCAGTTGGCAACCGGCCTGGGCGAGCTGATTTACCTGCTTTACGCATTTGGCGACATCAACGGTTGCTACCTTTGTCATTGATTGGATGACGACAGGGCAGCTTGAGCCGATTTTTACATTGCCGACCTTGACAATTCTGGTTTTTCTTCTTTTAATCATACATTGAAATTGTAGCTTGTTTTATAGTTTCGGGCAAATTAAAATATGACCAATGTGAAGTTGTGAGAATAAAATTGATGTTCAAATTCATATTGTCTATATTCCTGATTAGTGTTTGGATTGTTGATTTGATACATCGGTATAAAACTAATGGGATAAGAGCGGTGCTAATATCTATAATTACAGTTTTGTTTATTGCTTATTCGGGTTTGGGGCTGATACTTTATTTTATGCAGCCGACTTTTCTTTATAGTCCTGTTCGTGACGTTCCCTATACACCTGAGGCATTAGGTTTGGATTTTGAGCAGGTTGATTTCAAAACTGCTGACGATTTAAAACTGACCGGCTGGTATGTTCCTGCTGAAAATGCGGAGCTTACTATTTTATTTTGTCACGGTAATGGCGGTAATATGATGCATTGTCTTGACAGCATAAACATTTTTTACAATCTTGGCCTCAACTGTTTTATTTTTGACTATCGTGGCTATGGCAGCAGCGAAGGAAAACCGTGTGAAGAAGGAACTTATCTTGACGCCGCCGCCGCTTACGATTGGCTAACCAAAGAAAAGAAAATATCACCTGACAAAATTATTATTTTCGGCCGGTCGCTTGGCGGAAGTATCGCAGCTTATCTCGCTGGCAATGTCCCTGCGAAAGCGCTGGTGGTTGAGAGTACTTTTACCTCTTACATTGACATTGGCAGCAAGTTTTATCCTTATATGCCGGTCAGATGGTTTGCAAGATTTAGCTATAAGACAATTGATTACATAAAAAAAGTAAATTGTCCTGTAATGTTCGTTCACAGCCGCAACGATGAACTTGTGCCATTTGAATTTGGTATGGAGCTTTATGAAGCTGCAAATGAGCCCAAGGAATTTATCGAAATTTCCGGCACCCACAACGACGGCTTTTTAATTTCAGGCGAAATCTATAAAAAGGCATGGGAGAAATGGCTGGAGTTTTTAAAACAGGATTCAGCTGCCAAAAGCCAGAAGGCCTCTTAAGGATTGTATTTTAAAATTTGTTGTCTTAAAATTTTCTTACCAGCCCGATTACCACAGCTTCAATTCTGCAGTTGTCTGAATAAATCGGCTTATAATTATCATTAGCCGGCTGAAGTCGAACGCGATTTTTTTCTCTGTAAAATCTTTTAAGCGTTGCCTCTTCTTCGTTGAGCAGAGCTATTACGAGTTGGCCGTTGCTGGCTGTTGAGCTGCGGCGGCAAATCACATAGTCGCCATTTTGAATATCGTCATCTATCATACTGTCGCCGGCAACTTCAAGTGCAAATGTGTCTTTGTTTTGGCTGGCGAAATGAGAAGCCAAAGTTAAACTGCTTTTATCTTCGATTGGCAGGCCGGCTGCTACTTTACCTACCAGCGGTATGCCTTCTAACGAATTTTCGCAGAAATCATTATCAATTGGACTGCTGGTTTTGTAATTGAGTTGCTTAAGCAGTTTTTGCGCTTTTGAAGTCAGTTCCAAAGAGCGAGCCTTGCCCGGGGATGCCTGCAGAAGACTTTTTTTTCGCAGCTGGCCGATGTGCTCGAATGTGGTGCTTCGGCTTACGCAGAGTTTGGATGCTAATTCGGCAATCGTCGGGGAATAATATTGGCTCTGCCTGAAGCTGTTTATTATTTTCAGCAGTTGCAACTGGCGTGGGGTTAGTGCTTCTGTTAGTTTCGATGTTCCTGTCGGCATATTTTATTGCTCCTCGTTCGTTCGCCATAGCTATTGAGCGTCGGCGACTCCATAGCGATATTTTTTTCGTATTGAAATTAGTTTTAGTTTCTGCCGTGTTTGCCAAATCGCAATACGAATCCGAGCTTAGCAGGGTGGATGTCATTTCACAGATTGATTTTAGCAGCCGTGTTAAATGACTTGCTGAATGCGGGCCTGATTTTTCCGGTTTGGCGAGCAGTCCCCAGATAAAATCTCCGCCTGGACCAAATTTACAAACCGGCTCATTTTGTTTTTTTTCGTAGTCGTACATTTTTGAAATTTCGCTAAAAAATATCATTACCTTGCGAGTAATAGTATCGGTAATATGGCATTGGAAACCCTAACAAAAACCGAACAAAAACGGCTGGTTTTCAAATTTTTTTTAGTTTTTAATGCTGATTGTGATTTGAAGCCGGACAGCTTGGATAATATGGGACGAGAAAATGACTTTTGTGAAAAAAAATGAAATCAAGAAGTTACTTTTTTCTTTTGTCCATAAAAAGGATGACGTGTTTGTATTTTTCAGCTGGCAGGGCGGCTTTGAGCATTTTGCGAATTTCACGCATTGCTGTTCGCTGAGTCGTGTGCGTAATAATAATGTATTCGTTCTCAAGTGTCTCAATCAGCTTTGCAAATTCGTTGATGTGAATGTGTCTGCCGGCGGTGGCTCTTTCGGTGTGCTCATCTTCGTAAAACGTGCATTCCGTAATTAAGATTTTGCTTTTTTTAATGTATTCCAGCTGCGAAAAATCGACGTACTGCGTATCGCCGAGATAAGTAACAATGGGAATCTCAATTGGATTGTCGATTTGAACGCCTTGCCTTTTTAATTCGACAATTTGTTCGCTGGTTAGGCCGGCATATTCCGGCTTAATTTTTTTTCGCTTTTCTATTACGCTATAGCCGACCGAGCCGCGACTGTGCTTGGTTGGAAACACCCGTGCGAAAAGGTTCGGCTTAATCTGATGCTCATCGCCTGCTTTTACGCCGATTAGATTAGCCGGGATTTTATTTCCATCGAGCCGTCCCCAGCTGGCGATTATTTCTTTTATTGGTTCGAGCAGATTTTGTGGAGCTACGATTGTTCCTGGGCTTTGGCCGCAGAAATTTCGATGTGAGAGGTAATATGCGATTCCAGCTGAGTGGTCTATATGGCCGTGTGTTAGAAGGACGTGATTTATCGGGATGATTTGGTCTGGTGCTTTTCCTATATCGAAGCAGACATCGAGTTGCGGCATAGCTATGACTGTTTCTTCGCCTGCTACTGAGTAGCCGATGATTTCGAGGTCGTCTATTTTAATATATGCTAAATTGTGGCTGGCCATATTTGTATTCTGATTTCTGTGCTTTGTTTTCTATTTTTTCTTATTTAACCACGAATTAACACGAATTAACACAATTTTTTTTGATTAGATTTTGTGAGCGTGGCATTTTGGCTGGGGCAATTATGTCATTTCGAGCGTAGCCGAGGAATCTATTTTTAATTAACCACGGATTTCACGGATTCCTTCGACGGTTGCTCCCTTCGATAAACTCAGGGCAGGCAGGACAGGTAACACGGATTTTTAAGGAGGTTTTTTTGTGTTTTGTTCGTTTAGCTATGCCAATTTCGTGATGCGTGAAGCGTATTGCCTATCTCGGTTAGCCCTGCCATCACATGGCAGGGTTTGTTTATTGTCATTGCGAGGCAGCTTTGCTGCCGTGGCAATCTCAATTTATCATTCTCGCGACACGTAGCGAAGCGAAGAGCCCGGAACGGAAAGCGGGAATCTATTTTTGTCATTCCTGCCATTCTGGCTGAAAGTGGAAAGCTAACCGTATATTGAAAATCACTTTTCTAAAACACAACATATTGTATTGTAGGTACTTATGGGATATTGGCGTATATACTTTGAAACTGGCACATGCTTTGCATAATAGGGTTGTTCTTTTAAAATTTTATACAGAGCCGATTTTGTAGGTGTCAGACCCGTCTGCATTCGCAGATGCCCCTTTATGAGCTGCTTCTATGTAGCTGACTTCCTATATTTATAGGGAAGGTTTCTTTGTCGGCATGATGACTATATGTTACGAATTATTAGTTACCCGATAACATGGTCATTGATGGACATGTTCAAGTAACTTGGTTACTTAGCTGGTATGTGTAACAATGTGTTCGATGACAAAGAGTTAACTAACGATGGAATGTTAGTTTAAAGACAGAAGATGGCTGGGAAACCAGTTTAGGCTTTTCTGTCTGACACCGCGACTGACTTGCATTGTGCAAGTCGGCGTTATCATCAACTTCATTTAGGAGTAAAAAAAATGAAGTACTTAATCACTTTCGGCTCTATAGCAACCAAGTTAAATGCTTGGCTTGCAGAGCCTAATAGGTTCAAGTTCTTCCATTTTCCTATCAAAGTCAAATTTCTTTTGATTTTGGCGGTTAAAATTGAAAAAACTTAATCTATCATCTTCTTTCCTACAAAAACATACCAGAAGCGGAATACTGTTTCGGGAAAAAATAAGGAATATGAATAAACGGAATTTACGAAAATTAAATATAAAAAGTTTAGAACATCTTGCACTGCAACTGGGATATCCAAGAAAAAAACTTCTAAAAGTATGTAGTAACATTTCAAAATACTACCGCTCTCGAGATAGGCTTATCAAAGGTAAAAACCGTCATATTGATGAACCTGTTTTTGATCTAAGATGTATCCTTGACAAACTTCAAGAATTATTAAGCCGTATCGAATTACCCGACTATATCCAAGGTGGGAGGAAAGGTTTTTCAATTATCAAAAATGCAGAACCTCATTTGGGTAAAGCTGCTGTTTTGAAGTTTGACCTTGAAGATTTTTTCCCATCAATTCATTGTACCCGTGTATATAATCTATTTATTGACTTAGGTTGTTCTTGGCGTGTAGGAAGTGTATTGACGCGACTTACAACATATGGTGGTTGTGTGCCACATGGGTCACCAACCAGTACAGTAATTGCAAACCTGTGCATATTACCGTTAGCGAAACGTATTCGTAAATTAGCGGAATCGCATATTTGTGACTATAACCAATTCGTTGATGATGGTGCAATGTCAGGCCGTGTTTATATTGAAAAATTAAGGCCTTTAATAGAGAGGATTATTAAGCAAATGGGGTTTCGAGCAAGTACCAAACCACAAAAACGAAAGACACTATATTGGTACGAGGAGCAAGTAGTTTGTGGGGTTAAGGTAAATAAAAAAATCACAGTACCAGCTGGAACATTTAGAACAGTAGAGGAGGAAATCAAGTTTTTTAAGCAGGATATTACAAAAGGAAAAAAGTGTTTTGAAAAGGATGCAAGGTCATTAAGGGGCAAAATTCAGCATATCAAAAACTTGGACAAAGAAAAGGGCATAAAACTTCAACAAAAGTTTAATGATATTATAAAAAAAATACCCCAGCATTGAGCATGTAAACGACAGTTCAATCCCCGTCGCATGGTGTTAGCAACCAACAACTAACAACGCTTGCCCTCCGTAACTTGCGAAGGAGGGAGCAACTATCTTTAAAAAATTCGTGTTAATCCGTGGTTAATTTTATGTTATAAAAACCTCTGTGGTCTCTGTGGCTAATTTTTCCGCTTTTTTAATCAGTGAAATCTGTGTAATCTGCGATAAATTTCGCGTTCCAAAAACTTTCCAAAACGATTGACTGAAAAAAAAGAGGCCGTGAAAAAACTGGTTCTTTTTTGACAAAAAAAGGATTTTTTCGTTCCTTTTTTAACAATTTTTGACCAAAAACGACAAAAAACGCTCATTTTTGACCACTTTTTACTTACTTATCTTGCCTAAGCTACGCAAGCCGACCTGTCCACCCTTGATTTTGGGCTGGAAACGAGGTTCGGCCGAAAAATCGAATAAAAAAAACCTGAAAAATGCCATATTTTCGGATTTCGCACTCACAAAAACGAAATTTTTTTTGACGATTTTGATTGAAAATGACCCAAAGAAAACCCTGCCATTCCTTCGACTTTGCTCAGGGCATGGGTGCCGGGGCTAATCGATTTACGCAATACGTATCACGCAATACGCATCACGAAGTTGGCAGGGCTAACCCGTCTTCGCCCCTTAGGGACTTCCGCCTTCGTTAAAACTTCGGCGAGACAAGACGACACGGCAGGCCAAAAACACAATACAAAATACCCATAATAAAATACCCCTCCTGTCAAGGAGGGGCTCTGTTGGGAGCTAAACACGAAATATGCGGTTAAACAAAATAAAACATTGCCCCAGCCAGGGGTGCTGGGGCTAATCAACCCTGCCATGGTGATGGCAGGGCTAAACAATTACGTAATACGAAATGCACTTCACGCAATACGAGATACGAAATTATGCTGCATAAATAATCAATCCGCCAATGGACAGAACAATCAAAGCCATTAGCCGAAGAAGTAAATCCGTCTGCTTTTCGTACCATTCAAGAATCGGAGTAATTCGTTTATTGCCAAGCGTAAATATCAATAATCCGCCGAGCAAAAACAAAATTCCAAAAATAACGATTACCCATGTCAAATCACATTCACGAGCAGAAAGCAGAAAAATAATTGCCAGCGCCAGCCGAATTACGCCGGCAATATAAATGCGATTGCCATACTTGAAAAAGACCAATACCCGCCGCATAATGGCTGGTTTGACGAAATAAATTACAGCAGTTAGAACCAGAATTATGCCGATAATCCGAACTAAAATAGCCATATTCAATCCCCTTAAATCCAGTAATTAAAAAAAACGTTACGAATTAAAACGCTAACAGGCCTCATCGATAACCTCTATCGTATCATTGTCTATCTCAACGCTTGATGCCTGGCCGAGTATTTCGATTTGTAAAACAAGACGAGTAGCGGTTTTAGTGCGAATTACTATGCCCTTTAAGCCGAGCAGCGGCCCGGCGATTACACGGCAAAGCTGGCCGGTTTTGATGTAATTGTGCGGTAATAAAACAGCATTGCTGCGCACGGCGATTTCAATTTGAGAAAGGTCGCTTAAAAATCGCTGCTGGTCAATTACTTCAATTAAATTCGCAACACGACTGGTTCGCAATACTGCAAGACGCTGCGGTTCATCGCCGCAAAAAAACAGATAGCCGTTAAATAATGGCAAAAGTGAACGGACTTTGCGGCCATTACTATTATGAACTTTCCAGGCCA
>JAGLNB010000160.1 GCA_023139715.1 Planctomycetota bacterium
ACAACTTTTTCTTTTTTGTTTTCAAGCCCGACGATTTTCGGCTCAACTGTTGCGATTTCATCAGTTTTTGCTACTTGCTGCTCAATTTTTGGTTTGCTGACAACTTTTTCTTTTTTGTTTTCAATCTCGACGATTTCCGGTTCAGCTGTTTTTTTATTGCTCTTTGGACGCTGCCTGTCAGTGGTTGTCTTGGGCAGTTTTGTGTTTTTCAATAGCTCGTTAGCGCTTGAACTGATTGATTCGAGCTGGCTGGCGAGCGAATTGACAAGTTCATTTCTCTGCTGCTTGGCATCACTGCCGATGATTTCGTCTGCGAGTGAACTGAAATCCATTTTGCCTTTGCTGGCCGGGTCGTATTCGGTAATCGGCTGGCCAAAACTGGAGGCCTCTTTAATTTTGGTGTTGAAATTAACAATCGTTCTGAACATTTTATCCGAGAAATGGTTTCGCAACTCAGCGAGAATTTCTCTGGCCATTTTAGTTCGCACATCATACATACTTGCCAGTACGCCGACGTTAACCTGCTGATTGCATCGCTGGCAGAGAATGTTCAGAGTTTCAAGCTGCTTACTTAATCCGTGCAGAGCAAAATATCCGGTTTCGACCGGCACGATAACATCGGTTGCCGCACTTAGCGCATTAAATGTCAAAAGGCTAACCGCAGGCGGGCAATCGATTATTACATATTCATATTCTTTTCGCACTTTGTGCAGAACATCTTTTAAGCAGTTTTGTCGCTCGGCAACGCCGGCCATCTGCTGCTCAAATGCGGACAGGTCAATACTTGCCGGAGCCAGCTCCAGATTTCCGCTGATTTGCCAGAGAATTTCAGCCAGCTTCATCGGCTCGCCTCTGCTGCCGCTTATTAGCACATCGTAAATGCACTGCTCGATTTGCTCTTCGGGAACAGCCAGGCCGACAGCGCAGTGTGACTGCGGATCCATATCCACGAGCAATGTTTTTTTGCCGGCTTCAGCAAGAGCGCTGGCCAGATTTATTGATACGGTCGTTTTTCCGCAACCGCCTTTTTGATTTACTATTGCTATTGTTCTCATCGTTTCTCTCCAGCCACTGACTAACTAAAACTCCGTTTTCGATTACAGCCATCCATAGCCACAGAAGCTATCGAGCTTACGGCGGCACTTTTGCAAAATAACACGTTTTTTCAGCACTATAAACGGCTAATCACTCAACGTACTATTCGGCAAAAAACCACTCAAAACTTTACCTTTTTATAGGA
>JAGLNB010000161.1 GCA_023139715.1 Planctomycetota bacterium
ATTTCGTGAAATGCAGGCGAAGATAGTAACACTGCTTGCAGCGGGAACTTTTATCTTTCTTGTTGGTCTTGTCGATGATTTGCGGCCGATTAGGGCCAGGTACAAACTTGCGGCACAAATTATTGCAGCACTTGCTGTTTGTATGTCAGGGATTCATATCGATTTTTTCAGGGTTGATAATTTATTTACACTTAATTTCGGCTGGTTTGCATTTCCCATTACCATTTTCTGGATAGTGGCGATTACAAATGCGGTCAATCTTATCGATGGCCTTGATGGCTTGGCTGCGGGCATTTCAGCGATTACGTGCGCTGTGATGGCTGTTTTTGCGATTAATCAAAGCCAGCCGCTTATGGCGGTGCTTATGCTGGGATTGCTTGGCAGTTTATCTGGTTTTTTGTTTTTCAATTTTAATCCGGCTCGTGTTTTTATGGGCGATTCGGGGAGTATGTTCCTTGGCTTTACTATGGCTTCGGCAAGTGTAATTTGTGCGACTAAATCAGGAACTATTTTAGCTTTGGCTCTGCCGGCTTTGGCACTTGGCCTTCCGATATTTGATACGATTTTCAGTATGCTCCGCAGATATTTGAATCGGAGAGCGATAACTTCTGCTGACCGCGGCCATCTGCATCACATATTACTTGATATGGGTTTTGGTCATCGGCATGTTGTAATTTTGATGTATGCAATGACAGCTGTGGCAGCTGGATTGGGAATGGTTATGATGCTTGTTCGCGGAGCCGAAATTGTAGCGGTTTTTTTCTGTGTAATTTTGCTTTTGATTGTAACTTTCAGAGTAACAGGCGCTTTTAGAATTCATAGTACAATAGCTGCACTGAAACGAAATTTTGGTATCTCCCAACAAAGTCGGCAGGAAGTAGCAAGGTTTGAAGAAATTGAGCTTCACTTCAGAGCCGTTAAAACATTTGGCCAATGGTGGCAAACAGTTTGTTTGGCAGCTGATAAAATGGATTTTATAAGCGGTTCGCTTCATCTGACAAAACGCGATGGAACTGTGCAAACTTTTGTGTGGAGGGGCAGTGATGAAAAGGTGGATTTGCGTGATGTTTTCAAAATGACA
>JAGLNB010000162.1 GCA_023139715.1 Planctomycetota bacterium
AGCGGAGCTGTTATTTGTAAAAATGTTGCTCTTTGCGACCGTAAATTCCTGTACCCGATAGATAAAATTGCCGGGCGAATTGACGTTACAGAAAAAAGTATCGTTTTGAACAATCTAACCGGAAAGCATAAAAATGTTGCTCTTGCTTTTAACGGATTTTCAAAGGATTTCGGTCCGAACTGGCAGTATGGAATTAAAATTTCGAGCGGCAATATGGCTTTGGATGATGATTTATACAATGCATTAAATCAGGAGCACAAGTGGCTTTGGTCGAGTTTTTCACCAAAGGGCCTGGCTGCGATAGAATTTTCTCCAAGCCAGAAACCTCGCCAGGAAAAAATAAAAACGCTTACTGTTGAATTGTTAAACGCCGAAGCAAAATATGAAAAATTCGCCTACCCATTAAAAAGTCTGACTGGTAAATTGGTTTTCGGTAATGAAGGCATATCTGTTTTGGATGTTGCCTCTGATATTAATGGACAAAAAATAAAATTCAATGGTCTTGTCGTGCCGAGCAATGAGTCTGAGCAAATCAGTTATGACCTGTCGGTTCTTGCTCAGCAGGTGCAACTGGATGAGGATACATTTAGCGATTTGCACCCGAAAATAAAAAAGATAGTTTCGCAATTACAGCCGAAGGGCAAAATAAATATCATTGCTGATTTAAGCAAAAGTGAAAATCAAAAAAACTATGATTACAAAATTATCGTTGATTGCCTTGGCAATAGTTTGGATTTCAAAAAAGTTAACTATCCGCTCAAAGATGTAAAGGGTAAATTTGTCATAACAAAAAATTTCGTTGAGTTTGATAAACTGACCGCAGTTGCTGCAAATAATATTGAACTTCTCGAAGACGGCTCATCGTTGAAAATAAACGGCAGGATAAATCTAACTGATGCTAAAACAAAAAAAGAGCCGTTCAAACTTATTGCAAAAGATATTTTTTTTGACAGTCGAATCGCTTTGGCTTTGCCCGATGATATTGGCGGTTTTTATTCACAGGTTTCACCGACCGGAAGATTCGATTTGGAATTAGACGAGATAAAAATATCCGATAGTAAAACTAATGGAAAACAAATCGATGTTTACGGCTCGATAAAATTAAAAGACTGCAATTTGAACCTTTCGCCAAAAGCGACGGAAATTAACGCTCTATTGAAAACCCAAATTGGCTATAATTCCAAAAGCGGCTTTGAAGTTGGAAAGATAAATCTCTTTGCGGAAAAACTTAAAATCAACGGCAAAACCTTAACAGCGGTCAAAGCAAATATTGAATACGATAAACAAAATCAAGGATGGCTTTCAGAAGATATTGTTGCCAATTGCCACGGCGGAAAAATGGCTGGCCAGTTTGTACTTAACAAAATGCCGGATGGTAGATGGCAGTACGCTCTGCAAACCGGTTTTGAAAATATTGACCTTGAACAATTCCTGCGTGACGGCAAAAAAACTGATTCTAAAAATAGCAACGGTAATAATCATAATTACACCAGTGGAACGATGGCCGGCTCACTTGGTGTCAGCGGCCAGATTGGAAAAGTTGAATCTCGAATTGGAAGATGCTTGTTGGATGTTGAGAATATGAAAGTTGGCAAACTTTCGCCAATCGCAAAACTGCTCGCTGTTTTGAAATTGACCGAGCCGAAAGATTTTGCCTTCAATAGAATGCTGGTGGATTCTTACATTAGAGGTGACGGCTTGTTTTTTGAAAAATTTGATTTGTCCGGCGAATCGCTGGCTTTTACGGGCTGCGGAACGATGGATTTGCCGGGTGAAAATATCAATATCAATCTTACTGCTCGCGGCCGCCGCCTGGCGACAGCTGAGCCGTCAATTCTGCAATCTCTAACCGAAGGATTAGGAAGAGGCCTTGTGCGTATCGAAATTACCGGCGATGCTAATGAGCCGCAAATAAAAACCAAAACGCTGCCTGTTCTCGAAGAGACGTTCGATATTCTCGGCAAAAACCGTTAAAAATTTTCATTCAGCAATTTTATGCAGCTTTGTGTTTTACGCCGTTTTGCAAAACAAAATAAAAACACTTGAACTTATCTTCCTTTTGGTTAAGCTACAGGACAATTTTATGTGCATTAACAAATGCGCATTAACAAACGAGCAAAATATAGTTTAGATTCAAAAAGGAGCCCAGAAGATGAGTATTTTAAAGTATTGCGTTGCAGTTGTTGGGGCAATGTTTGTCTCCAGTGCAGCTGCTGCCTCCGAAACCAGCCAGGCGTCTGCCGCAGTTAGTAATGGCTTTGCTATTCCTGCTGCATGGTGGCTTGCTCCGGCTTCTTCGGTTGTAGCTCTGATTATTGCCTGGATTTTCTACAGGAAAATGATGGCTGAGCCAGAGGGCAATGAAAAGATGGTTACTATTGCCGGCCATGTTCGCGAGGGTTCATACGCCTATCTTTTCAGCCAGTACAAAATCGTGGCTTTTGTTTTTGTGCTTCTTTTTGTTTTGTTTGCAGGGCTTGCATATTTCGATGTTCAAAATCCGTTTGTTCCAGTGGCCTTTTTGACAGCTGGTTTCTTCAGCGCACTTTGCGGATTCCTCGGAATGAAAACAGCAACCAATGCTTCATCGAGAACCGCACAAGGAGCAACCAAAAGTTTGAATAGTGCTTTGCAGGTTGCTTTTCGTTCGGGTGCTGTGATGGGCTTGATTGTTGTTGGTTTCGGCCTTTTGAATATCACGGCCTGGTACTTGATTTTGGATAAACTTGTTTACACGGCTGAGCATATGAGAGAAGGCCTTGAATTATTCGGCCTGACCCTCGTGCGAGCTGGAATGACCAACGAAAATAAGCTCGTCGAAATTACAACTACTATGGTTACGTTTGGAATGGGAGCTTCAACGCAGGCATTATTTGCTCGTGTTGGCGGCGGAATCTACACAAAGGCAGCTGATGTTGGAGCTGACCTTGTTGGAAAAGTCGAAGCCGGCATTCCCGAAGATGACCCACGTAACCCGGCAACGATTGCTGACAATGTCGGCGATAATGTTGGTGATGTGGCTGGAATGGGTGCTGATTTATTTGAAAGTTATTGCGGCTCAATTTTGGCAACGGCTGTGCTTGGTGCGGCTTTGTCGGTTAGCGTATTGAGTGCGAAGGGAATGGATCCTCTAAAAGTTGTTCTTGCTCCGACTCTTGTTGCGGGAATTGGAATCATCCTTTCAATAGTTGGAATTTTCCTTGTTCGCTGCAAAGACAATGCGACTCAGAAAAATCTTTTGACCGCCTTGCTGACCGGAACGCTGAGTAGCTCGGTTTTA
Source organism: Planctomycetota bacterium (assembly GCA_023139715.1). Taxonomy (GTDB): domain Bacteria; phylum Planctomycetota; class Phycisphaerae; order Sedimentisphaerales; family Anaerobacaceae; genus JAGLSG01. The sequence goes on from JAGLNB010000162.1 coordinate 3,281, forward strand.
ATCGTAGGTGCGTTGGCTCTTATGGCTGGTTATGGCTGGATTAGCTGGGGTATTTTTGGCTCGGTTGTTTCCGGTCTGGCTGCTGGTGTTTTAATCGGCCAGTTCACGGAATATTATACCTCTGACGAATATTCACCAACTCGCAAAATTGCTGACCATGCAAATATGGGCGCGGCAACTCTACTAATAAACGGCCTTGCAACTGGAATGTATTCGGCTGCTCTGCCTGTAATTACTATTGTTGTTTGTATCCTTTGTGCATTTGGTTTTGCCGGCGGTTTCCAGGATGTAGCAATCGGCCTTTACGGTATTGGCTTTGCCGCAGTTGGAATGCTCGCTACACTTGGCATTACACTGGCAACTGATGCTTACGGCCCAATCGCTGACAATGCCGGCGGAAATGCTGAAATGGCTGGCTTGGGCGAAGAAGTTCGCGAGAGAACCGATGCCCTTGATTCGCTCGGCAATACGACAGCTGCTACGGGAAAGGGTTTTGCAATTGGTTCAGCGGCTCTGACAGCTATGGCTCTGCTCGCTGCACTGATTGAAGGCATTCGTCTTTGGATTGGCCGACTGGCTCAGGCGAATCCAGATGGATTATATGTAGTTGGCAAAGTTAAATTTTTTATGGGCAAGGCAGGCAGCCAAATCGAAGGAGCTGTCAATGTTACAACCGCTACGCTTGCTGATTTTGTAACTGCTTACGACCTTAGCATAATGAATCCGAAACTTATTTGCGGATTGTTCCTTGGCGGAATGATGGCTTTTATCTTTTGTGCAATGACAATGAAAGCTGTCGGCAAAACAGCTGGTGATATGGTTGCCGAAGTACGCCGTCAGTTCAGGGAAATACCGGGAATTATGGACGGTACAGGCACGCCGGATTATGCACGCTGCGTTTCAATTTCAACAAAGGGCGCTCAGCGTGAAATGATTGTGCCTTCACTGCTTGCAATTTTTGTTCCTGTTATTGTCGGCCTGATTCTTGGAGTAGCCGGCGTAATGGGACTTTTGGCCGGCGGATTAACCTGCGGATTTGTTCTTGCTGTAACGCTGAATAATGCCGGCGGTGCATGGGACAATGCCAAGAAGTTCATCGAAAAAGGCGCACATGGCGGCAAGGGCTCAGATGCACACAAGGCAGCTGTTGTTGGTGATACGGTCGGCGACCCATTCAAAGACACATCAGGGCCGAGCTTGAATATTCTGATTAAACTTATGAGTATGGTCAGCGTTGTTTTTGCCGGCGTAATTGTGAAATTTTCACCGATTGTTTCCGGCTGGTTTGGTTTGGGCAATTGATTTATTGACTTTAGAATTATCGGGCATATACTATCGGGGCAGTCGAAGTTGGCTGTCCCGTTTTTTTATTGAAGTGAAGGTGGTGAAATTTGGTAACGAAAAAGACAAAGAAGGCTACGAAAGTAGTGAAGAAAGCCGCAAAAACAACTAAGAAGGCGGCCAGGAAGACAGCTAAGAAGGTTTTGAAAAAGCCGGCAAAAAAGGCGGCTAAGAAAACTGTTAAAAAGGTTACTAAGAAACCTGCGAAAACAGCGAAACCGGTTAAAGCGGTAAAAGCTGTGAAGAAAACCGCAAAGAAGGCCAAAGCTGTTAAAGTTGCAAAACCTGTAGCAATTGTTAATTCTACAAAGAAGTTTGTTTTAGCAGCTGCGAAATTGGCAAAAGGATTGCATTGCACAGATGTTGTGGCTTTGGACTTAAGGGGCATTTCGCCGGCCACTGATTATTTTTTGATTGCAACCGGCACGAGTAGTAGGCAGATGCAGACGGTTGCTGACGAGATTAGCCAGCTTGCCCGTAGCGATGATTTGGAGCGATTCGGCAAGGCCGGTTACCAACAGGGCCGATGGATTTTGCTGGATTTTTTCGATGTTATAATCCACATTTTTGATAGCGAGTATCGTGACTATTACAATATGGATATGCTCTGGGGAGACGCGAAGAAGTTGAGAACTTAGAATCCTTCGACTCTGCTCAGGACAAGTTGAGAATGAAGAATTGTGGAATCCGGCACTTAAAAATCTTAAGTGCTGGATGTTTTTTGCGCTCAAAACTTAATGCTCAGAACGAGCTAACAACCCGCAACAAACAACCTTTCGACTTCGCTCCGCTTCACTCAGGGCAGGCAAGCAACTACTTTCAATTTCAATCAAAAGCGGCATATAAATTTGCGATTTTGGGGGCAAAAAATTGGAAAATATGGCGTTTTTCAGGTTTTTTTCCTTCGTTCTTTCGGCCAATCCTCGTTTCCAGCCCAAAATCAAAGGCGAGCAGGTCGGGTTGTGTAATCTGGATAAGATAGGCAAGTAAAAAACGGTCAAAAAGTGAGTGTTTTTTAGCGTTTTTTGTCAATTTTTGTCAAAAAAGTATCAAAAAAATCCATTTTTTGTCAAAAAAGAACCAGTTTTTTCACGACCTCTTTTTTTTGAATCAATCAAAAGCGTGGGTAGCGTTTCGTGAGGCGTTATGCGTATTGTGTATTGCGTAATCGGCTTGTCGCGTCGTAGCTTTAGCGAAGACGGGTTAGCCCTGCCAATACTTTGGCAGGGTTTGTTTTTTGATTAGCCCCAGCACCTGTGGCTGGGGCAATGTTTTATTTTATTTAATCGCAGATTACGCTGATTTCGCTGATTTTTAAGATGGATTTTACATATTTTTTTGGTTAGCCCTGCCACCTGTGGGCAGGTGTTGTTGTTTTATTTTGTTTAATCACAGATTACACTGAACATGGTGAGCCTGTCGAACCAGATTACACTGATTTTTAAGAGGGATTGAATTTCGTGATGTGTATTGCGTTGGTAGTTTCTTATTGCATATTTCGTGTTTAGTTCGCAACAGAGCCCCTCCTGTCAAGGAGTGGTATTTTATGAGGGGAATTTTACTTGCCTTTTGATTTTTTCGCCGCCTTGAGTTGCAAAATGGCTTGCTTGTCCCGCGGACGATTCATCGCTTTTTTAGATTCGAGCAGTGCATCAATGTTCAGTACCCGCAGGTTAATCCCTTCGGCATCGATGAGAATACTTTTGCTCTTAACCTGCTCATAATCACCAACGCCGCTGATGGAACCGAGGCAATCCAACTGGCCGATGTCGGTGTCGAGATAGAGGTTTTTATAGCTGCCACAATTTTCGCTTGTCAGGTCGAGTTTATTTCGGTTCGCAGCCATTCGGTGAACGGGATTCAAATCGCAAACGGCTTTTTGGAGCTTTAAGAGGTTTTCAACGGAGAAATCGCAGCAAATATCTATATCCTGTGTTACGTAGGTGCAGCCGTGTACGACACCGGCAAAGCCGCCTACTATTACGAAATCAACTTCGTTTTTGGCGAGCCGAGCAATAAGGTCGAAAAAGTCGTTTGTCATAATCGTTTTGCTTTTCGCAGTTTTTCAGCTGTGTTAAATGCGATTTGGTGGCGTTTGATTCGCTCAATTGGCGAGCGCTTTAGATTAGCTTCTAACATATCAATATCGATACCAGCTTCAGCTGCTGCGAGAATTTCATCTTTTTCGGTATCGTCTGTCCTGTTTTGCCCGGATTGCATAATATTTCAAGAATAATTAAATAATTTTTTAATAATAATTATGTTTATGATATATCCTGCACAGCGTTTATTCAAGTGTTTTGAAGGATTTTGGGGAGTAGATTTATTCAAAATTGCCTCAAAAACAAGGATATATGTGTTTTTTTGAAATTTTTTGTGATTTCTTTTGAAAAAAACTTCGATATTTAGTACACTTAACCGTTAGAAAGCGGGTAAGTCCTGTGATGTGCCTTGAGTGTTCCCTTCCATAGGTTGGCTGATAGCTCAGGGAGGATCGGCATTATAGGGGCCGCTTTTTTTATTGGTAGTTTTGTGGTGGTAAATATTCGGTCTCATATCTTATTTTGCTGCTGTATGTTCTGTACCAATCGCAGTCTCCGATTTCGTATTTCCTGAAAATTCCCCAACAGAATAAATCTACTGCCTGCAATCCGGCATTTTCATGGGAATTCAGGTGTTCGGGAGTAAAGCTGGTATTCAATGGCAGCAAAGCCTCGATTTGGTGTTGGACATATTGATTGAAATCCTTTATTTCGTCTCTGTTTTTACTTCTATCTACTACCAGCTTGACGTTCGTAAAAGTTGTTCGCAGAGGTAGTTTTTCGATGAGAAAGCGAGCAAGGAAATTATAAAGTTTACTCTTTGAAGTTTTTGTACGCAGATGTTTTTCTACTCTTTTTTTGTTTAGAACCACTGTATATAATGACCAGTCGTCAATTTTGAGTTGTTTGAAAAAGTACTTTTTTATTTCGATACTTGTTTTTGCACCTTTCAATTCCTGAATACGGCAATCTTGTTTCTTTTTTCGATTTATTCTGTGTTTAAGTGTCCTGCGGACAGCTTTTTTGAAATGTTTTTGCGATGTTTGTTTATTGCACACTAATAAAGTGATGACGAATTTTTTTGTGGTTTTGGCCTTAGTAAAATCGAATCCAAGATCGCCGGATTCATCAAGGTAAATAATCATCTGTTTTAACTTTCTGGTTGTTGACTGTTCTTTTATTTATAATCTTCCATTGATGCAGTTAATCTATATAGTGCGATTTTCTTTTGATGGCAAAGAGAAAATGGCTAACAATTCCTTTTTTTCTATCAAATGCTCGTTAATCATTGCAACAATTGGACTTACAAAATAATAAGCTGTCAACTAAGTGATGGCAGGGCTAACCGAAATAAAATAAAACACGAAAAATCCTTTTTAAAATCAGCGAAATCAGTGAAATCTGCGATTAAACAAAAATAGATTCTTAGAAATCCGTGTTACCTGTCCTGAGCAACGTCGAAGGAATCCGTGAAATCCGTGGTTAAAAAAACACTGACCCTGCCATAGTGATGGCAGGGCTAACCGGAAAAATGCAAAAAATCTTTTTTAATAGACCCTTCGGCAAGCTCAGGGTGACCCGTCTTCGTCTTCGACTACGCCGTGGCAGGCAAAATTGAGATTGCCGCGGCAGAAAAACTGCCTCGCAATGACGGGAAAAGAATTGAGAATTTGGAATTAAGAATTTAGAAAACACTCGCCGCAAAGCGGCGACTCCACAATTCTACATTCTACACTCTTAATTCTACATTCAAAAATCATTTTGCGAAAATCATTCTCAATGAAACAATAAATAAAACCACGCCAAAAATTTTGCGAATTATGGCTTCCGGAATGACAACCGCAAATTTGGCACCAACCAAACCACCAATAAAAAAGCCAATACAAATAAATGCGGCAATCTTAAAATCAACAAAGCCAGATTTGTAATACGTCCACGCAGCGAGAAGGCCAATCGGAGGAACCATTAAAGCCAACGCAGTGCCTTGAGCTAAATGCTGAGATAAACCAAAGCCGAGAACCAAAGCTGGAATAATAATGCTCGCTCCGCCAATGCCAACCAGGCCGCTAAAAACTCCGGCAGTTATGCCAAGAAGTAAATATAAAAAAATGGTCATAATTCAGTTCCTAAAGAAAGCTAAAAACTTAAAGTGTAAAACTTAAAACAAAAGCCCTGTAGTGAGCAAAGTCGAACTATTCAAAACTTAAAACTTTCAGATGACGCTGAAATTGGCCAGTGGCAGCTTTGAATTTTAAGCTGTGGTTTTTAGCTTTTAGTTTTAAACTTTAAACTTTAAACTTTAAACTTTAAACTTCTTTATCCAAACAGTTCAGCGAATTTTTTGTAAATATCGCCGCTGGCACATAAAGCTCGGCCAATTAAAACGGCTCCTACGCCAAGCGATATTAATCTCTCAACGTCAGCTCGCTCGTTAATGCCGCTTTCAGCGACAAGCTCTCTGCTGTTTTTGACAAGTTTGGCCAGCCGCTCAGTAGTATTAAAATCAACTTTCATAGTATTCAAATTGCGATTGTTAATGCCAATTACGCAGCGATGTTTTTTATTATTGCCGACGAAATCACGAACTTTCAAAAGCATTTTGGATTCGTGAGCTTCAAGTAAAACAGTTAAACCAAGCTCATCTGCGGTCTGCATTAAAGATGAAAGCTCGTCAGGCGAAAGTACGCGGGCTATTAACAGGATGGCATCGGCTCCGGCGGCACGTGCTTCGTAAATCTGCCACGGGTCAATAATGAAATCCTTTCGCAAAATCGGCAGAGCAACGGCTTGCTTTATCCGCTCTATGTATTCGAGCCGGCCTTGAAAATATTTCTCGTCAGTTAAAACGCTAATCGCATCGGCGCCGCAGCTTTGATAAGTTCTGGCAATCTCAACGGCATCGAAATCTTTGCGAATCACGCCGGCTGAAGGCGAAGCACGCTTGACCTCGGCAATGACATTCAGGCCGCGCTTGTTCGGCTTGGAAACAGCGGTATAAAAATCACGGCAGGGCGGCGTTGAAGCAATCTGCTTTTTCAACTGCTCTAAACTGATTGCGGATTTGCGAATCGCAACTTCACTGCGTTTGTTTTCTATTATCTGGTCTAATATGTTTGCCAAATCAATCTCCTTTGCCAGCTAATTGGACATAGGCCATTCGTATCTGGCCGAGTGTGTTTTCGAGAACCTTTGCTTCGTCCTCATCCAAATTACCTTTGGTCTTTTCCTGGAGCGTTTCGAGCATATCAATATTGTATTTTGCCAATTCCAAATCCGGTTCCTTTTTCTGGCCTTCAATTTCAAGAGCGCCGAGAGCAAATAAGGCCTGCGTTACGAGCATACTTACAAGGGCTGCAAATGTGCCTTTGGGCAGAGGGCCGCGAGCAGATTTATCTGCATCTTTTTTCTCTTCGGTTTTTTCGGCAGCGGCCAGTTTTTCTTTGTCCTTTTGTGCCTGCTGCTTCCAGTCGTCATCGACTATGATTTTTTTCTCTTCTTTTTCGTTGGCCATAATTAAAACTCCTTTGGGTTTGTTGTTATTAACAATTAACCATTTTTATACTTTTTTATGCTTCTGTCCACATCTCTTTTTTGCTGGCGTTCGGCAATGGTATGGCGTTTGTCGTATTGCCGCTTGCCTTTTGCCAGAGCAAGCTCCACTTTTACGAGAGAGCGGCTGTTAAAATAAATCCGTAAAGGAACAAAAGTAAAGCCGCGCTGCTGGAGCTTGACTTTTATTTTTTGTATTTGCTGCTTGTGCAAAAGCAGTTTGCGTTTTCTGGTCGGCTCATGATTATTGGCATCAGATGCCTGCTGGTAATGAGCGATTTTGGCTCCCACGAGCCAGCATTGTTGGCCTTCGATTCGGGCGTAAGAGCCCTCCAACTCGGCTGTTCCGGCTCGAAGAGATTTTACCTCGGTTCCCAAAAGCGAAAGGCCAGCTTCGAACTTTTCGACAAGCTCGTAATTGTGGTACGCCTTTTTATTGACCGCCACCTGACCGGATTTGTCCTTGCTCTTAACCATATAATCGCAATATGATACAGCCAAAACAGGGATTTTGCAAGAATAACGTGGCTGCAAGTCAAATAAGACGGCTCGTTTGTTGTGCTAAAAGTCCAATAATAAATGCAAAGAAAAACTTGCTATTTGCAAAAAATATCTAAGAAAGAAGCTGCTTATTAACGATATAAGAACTGGGGAATCTTTTTCATGGAAATATAATTTTATTTTGGATGTGATATTAAATGCAAACTAACGGAAAAGACACTAACAAAATCAGTAGAATACTGCTTATCGAAGATGAACGCGATGTTCAGAAGGTTATTGCCAAACGGCTTATGACGGCTGGCTTTGAGGTGCTTTGCGCAGACGACGGCTATCGCGGCGTTGAAATGATACATAATGAGCGGCCGGATTTGGTCGTTCTGGATCTGCAACTGCCGGCCGGCAGCGGTCTGACAGTTCTAAAAAATATGAGAATGTCAGCTCACACAAGATATACACCGGTAGTGGTTCTCACCGGCATCAGCGATGAGGCGTTAAAACAAAAAGTTATCGAGGCTGGTGTTGATGCGTATATCGAAAAGCCATACGAGCCGAATATGTTCATAAAAACCATCCACGATATTTTGAATGACAACGGTTAGCAGCTTTACTGTTCCTAAGCCGATTATTTTTCTGCATCGAAATGGAAGAAGTTGTGCGTAATTCTTTTTGAATGCCTGCGCTCATCGATTGGCAAAAGAAAATAAAATGTGCTCCCAGTGCCGAGTTCGGATTCGGCAAGAATTTTTCCGCTGTGCTCTTCAATAATGTTTCTTGAAATCGCAAGACCAAGCCCTGTCCCTTCGGCTTGTTTTTTGTTGGCTTCAGTGAGCTGTTCAAAAGTGCAGAAAAGTTTGGGCACATTTTCCTGGCGTATGCCGCAGCCAGTGTCGCAAACTGAGACTTTAATGGTATTTTCCAGCTGACTGCTGGTAACGGTTATACCGCCTTTTTCCGTAAACTTTATAGCGTTGTTAGCAAGGTTTGTTAAAACTTGTATGATTTTGTCACGGTCAAATTGAATTTCGGGAAGGTGCTTGTCGAGTTCAAGCGAAAAGGTAAGCCCTTTTTCATTGGCAAACGGAAGCATTATCTTGTGAACTTCCGAGATGGCTTCGTTTATATTGTTTGGCTGCATATTGAAATTCATTTTGCCGATTTCGAGCTTTTGGAAATCGAGGACATCATTGATGAGCCGGGTCAGCCGCTCAACATTTCGCTTTGCCAAGCTGAGGAAATCTTTTTGTTCAGGATTGATCTGGCCGGCTGAGCCGTCGACAACAATCGCAATGCCTTCTCTTATAGCTGTAAGGGGAGCCCTTAGTTCGTGCGAGACCATAGAAATAAATCGTGATTTCATTTCCATCGCCTGGCGGATTTCTCTTGCTGCCTGTTTGCGGGCAAGGGCATAAAGAATTGTGCGAATCAGAAGCTCGGCAAGTAATGGTCCTTTAACAATATAATCCGTAGCGCCGTTTTTTATGGCCAAAAGACCCATCTGCTCATCATTTAAGCCGGTTAAAACGATGACGGGAGTATCACTGGAAATTTTATTTACGCTTTTAACCGTCTCAATGCCGCTACTGTCGGGCAATTTCAAATCGAGCAATATGGCATCGTAATCATTGTTTGCAAGCAGCTTAATTGTTTCAGATAAACTCTTTGCTTTATCGACGAAGAACTGAGCGTATTGGTCGCTGTCGGTTAAAATCAGTTCCACCAGCCGGATATCGCCGGGATTGTCGTCAACGAGCAGAATTCTTATTGTGTTTTCGTTCATATACGGCTTTCATTATTTGAGTGAATCAAAGCAGCGAGTTTTCATAATCTAATGAGTAACCGGCAGCGCAATTATTTTATAAATCGAATAGTAAGTGGATAACGATAATGTTGGCCATCGCCGGCCTTAATCGCTGCAACTATCAATAAAACCAAATCGACGATACCAACAGCAGCCAGTAAAAATGGGCCAATACAAAGAGCAAACAATGCCACTGATACGAGGGCATAAATTGCTATTGAAATCTGAAAATTGACCGCTTCTTTGCCCTGCTCATTGACAAATGGATGCTCATCTTTTTTTAGCTGCCATAAAACCAATGGCCCGACGATGTTGCCGACAACCGGAATTACATATCCGGCAAGCCCTGCAATATGACATAACATCGCCCACTTACAGGCATCTTTGTTGGTTTCATTGTTTGCCTGGCCCTGTTCGGATGTGTTTTGCTCTGCGGCGGATTGCTCGGAGGTGTCTTGCGAAGATTGGGAACTTTCGTTTACTTCTTCCATAATATACCCCTTTCTTGATTACATTAAGATTTGAAAAACCAGTTTTTTTTAACAAAGTTCGATTAAATGAGCAAGGATAAAATCTGCCATTCCAAATGAGGCCGGCAGTAAATACTGGAAAAAATATCCGGCTGTCGATATAATGTGTCGCATATTTTATGAGCAGATTTGCGGGCGTAATTCAGTGGTAGAATGTCAGCTTCCCAAGCTGAATGT
>JAGLNB010000163.1 GCA_023139715.1 Planctomycetota bacterium
AAGTTTGGTGAAGAGCTTTGATGCCTGCTTTTTGAGAGAGTTTAGAGTTTGTTGTTCAATGTTGGCCTCTGGTATTGTCAAGGTGAAGGTTGAAGGTTTCAGATGTCGGCAAAAAGGCAACGATGAAGAGTTGTCCTGACCTAAAATTCAGGGCAAGGAGATGAAAAGTGTTTTTTAAAGAAAGAGGAGGAGTATTATGTTAAAGAAGTTAGTAGTTTTAGTAATGATACTGAGTGTAGCCGTGACTGTTCAGGCCGAGTTGTTGAACAACACCAGCTTTGAAGACAATGGCGGCGGCGGCAGCCATCCTTGGTGGTGGGGTGGCACAGACGACCTGGGAGCTCAAAATTGGATGGACGGTGAGGTATTTCAGGCGCACAGCGGTGAGTGGCTTGCGGCAGTAATGCACTGGAGTGGTACTGGAACCGGCAATTTTTACCAGGATAATATTGCTGTGAGTGAAAATACAGACTACGTCTACACGATGTGGGCAAAAAGAGACGGCAGCGCATGGGTAGGCACATACAATATGACGGTTGAATGGTATGGCGGCGCAAACCTTCTTGGTGAGTCGACATTGGATATTACCGCTGGCATAACTGATACTGAGTGGAATCAGTTTAGTCTCGACGCTACATCTATGGCCGGCAGTGATAATGCCTGCGTTATGATCGAGTTTGTCGATGTCGGTACCGATTGGACAAACGGATGTGGTAAGTTTGATGATGCAAGTTTTGCTGAGGTTCCTGAGCCGGCAACAATGGCTCTTCTCGGTCTTGGTGGATTGGCTCTGCTTAGAAGAAAACGCAGCTAAGTCAGTACATCAGATTGTGTTAATTTAGTTTTTCTAAGGGCTATGCTTTATGCATAGCCCTTTTTTTATGAAAAGTCGGATTTTATCGGAAGTGAAGATAATGCCGGCAAAATAGCAGAAATATGCAAAAAAATCTTGACAAAAAGGGATGTAATTTGGTATAAGTGGGGTGAGTAGAGGTAGCAGATTCAGGTCTGTGTGTACCCTTTTTGTAGATTTATTTCTGAGATAATTTGGGTGAAGAACATTAAAACTAAGCCAGTATGACATGTTTGGCCGGCAAAAGCGGAAGTGGCGTTGGGTGAAGGGCTTTTGTTTTTGCTTAGGACAACGAATATATAACTGGTTTGGAGGTAGAGTGCAGTTATTTAATTTTAAGGAGGAGCAACAAATATGTATAAAAAATTAATATTTTTAATTTCTATTGTTTTGCTTCTGAGCTTGCC
>JAGLNB010000164.1 GCA_023139715.1 Planctomycetota bacterium
ATATAGATTCGCGTATTAAAATTAGTTAAATGAAAATAGTTCTTATATTTGAAAGAGGTAACACAATGAACAGCAAGATAGTAGAAAGTATTAACATTTTACTTATAACACTTATCTGTGTTTTGAGCGGGGTTGCACAAGCTAATGAAAAAATAGATTTTCAAAAAGTTGACCCAAACCAGATTCCGGCTGAACTGATGATGCTATCTGTAGCTACAAAAACTAACTACGAAAAAATTAAGACTTGGCAAGGCAATATGGATTTTCATGATGTTATAATTTCCAAAGGCCAGGATTCTGTAAATATACTCGAGCAACATACAGATGTTAAGTCTGTCAATGAGCCAAATGAACTTATGACATTATATGAAGGAACAGTTGAATTTAAAATTGATGCTAAAAATGATTGCCGCTTTGTGCATACGGTTCGTCCACAACCAGTTACTTACACCGACCCCGAAAAAGAGCGAGTTTATACATCCCTGTCTGGGTCTTGGGAATAAACAAAAATTGTTACTCCTGAGTGTGAAATTATAAGTAATCCGAGTCGCTGGACAGAAAATAATACCATTGTAACTCGAAGAAATGCGATAAGACAAAAAGCAAGTATGAGAAAAACGACTGGTTCAGATCCGAGAGAATCTTTCAATGTTGGCAGCCCAGTGTGGCTTTTGTTATCGCAGCTCTCACAAAGTCTTCGGCAGAAAAGAGAAGGTGTTGAAACATATGATGTAATTCTTGAGGAGGGAAAAACGGCAGAAAATAAGTTGGTCTATCACATACAAATGTTTATGCCAGGACAAAGTTATCCGATACTCAAATTTATTTTGAAAGAAGATGCTGGTTTTAATCCAACATACATAGAAGCAAGAAGAAACGGTTTGTTAATATCACGGGTTACTACTGATTTTGTTAAAATTGATGGTATATTTCTGCCAAGTAAAAGGCAGGAAATGCAATATGATGAAAGCGGTCTTCGACGTGATTCACAACGAACGATTAACAACACGCAAATTAACGCACAGCTTCCAGATAAAACTTTTTCAATAGATAATTGCGGCCTTGAAGATGGTGACAGCTTCGTTGATGAAATCAACAATAAAAGCTACATTTATAAAGGCGAAGGCAAACTTGTCGAAATAAAAAAAGAGGAATAATATTTTTAGAACCTGTTTCAAAACTGCTTTCGAGGAAATTTTCGGGCTCAATAAAAATACTTCAACTTCAAATCAGCATCCCAAATGTCAGTTAGCCCTTTTTTGTATGTCAGCTTCAATTGTGTACATTGCAAATTCGGCCAGTGCAGCTGAATGGTCGAAAGAAATTTTGCAAATTTTATAATATTCGTTTCCCTTAAAAGCACATTTGCGCTTTGGCTTTTCTGGCCGCCGGAAGTAATGCGTATTCCGCTGCTCAATTTATAATCGGATGATTTTATGCCGCACAAGCCGGCAACTTTTTCAACAGCTATCGCATAATCAAATTCATCTTTGCCGGCCTGCGAATCAGCAAATGTCAATCTTTCCGGATTGATTGTAAGAATTTCTGCGATGATTTTTTGAGCTTTATCATATTCAACTGTTTGCCTCTGCCAATCGTTCTCAGCTTTTGGCAAACTCACCATCGCCACAGAGGCCAGCCAGCAAATAGCAACAACCGGAGCGAGTATATAATAAAACATTGGATTTTTATGTATGTCTTTCATAAATTTTCCCTTTAGCCGTTTTGCGGAGCAACTGTTATTGTAAAATTATCACGACCGCCTTTTTCATCGATTCGCTGTTGAAGAATATCGAGTTTGCCTTTCTTAATTGCCTTGAACAATTCAAGAGTTTTTTTTCTGCCTGAGGTACTGCCGGCCACAGTTATTTTGCCGGCAATTCCTATTGTATCTATCTGCAAATTCGTTTTCGAGGCACATCCATTAAACGCATTGAGCAGTAATATGAGTTTTGCCGAGACAGCTTCTTTTCCGGTAATGCTGAGCTGTCCGCTTTTAACATCTCTGATTCGCCTTAATTCACCAGCGAGTTTTTTTGCAGGGCTTGTATCTTTCGGCATTTTTTTTGTAAACATCACATCCGAATACTGCTTTGCCAGTTTTTTGTGCAATCGATTAGCATATCTATTCCTCTGCATTAAACGCATCTGAAAATACATTCCTATTACGAGCACAAAAACAGTAATCAAAACACTCAAAATTTTAATAGCTTTTTCGATACGCAGTTTTCTGCCCTGATACGGACTGAAATCATCTCTGAAATTAGCCGCTGTAATTTTTTGTGCTCCAGAGACAGCTGCTCCGCAGGCAATGGCAAAACCAACCGGGTTTTCGCTGTCATTATCATCCGAAGTTTGTGATTCAATTTGAATCGTCCAGGCCAAATCAAGAGCTTCAACTTTAACAGCAAGTTTTTCGCCAAGAGCAACAATATCTACAGAATCTTCGGAATCAAAAACTTTCAGTTCGTTTATATTTTCGCCACCTGAAAGCAGAGCCAAAGTAAGAGGGGCTTCTCTTGTGATTAATTCTGTTTTGTTTTGCGTTCTGCCGAGCAAAAAAGTTCTCATTTTCAAACAGCTTTGGGATTTTGCAAGAACAATAAAATATCCTCTGCTCTTTGACAGCACTGCAAATAAATCCGCACCCTGCTCGCCTGCCGTTGCCACATTATTTTTACTGATAAATCTCGCCAAACAATTCACATCCGGCTCGATACTAACCGGGTCGAGATTATTACTTTGCAAAGCTGCCAGTATTTCCGTGAGCATTTTCTTTTCAGCTGTGAAAACCGTCAGTTCCGAACCTCCGCCAGCTGCCGGCGTTGCCGTAAAAGCGATTGCAACATCAGCAACATCAGCTGCTATTGCCTCTTCAGTATCAAATCTTATTGTTGCTGCGATTTGCTTTGGCTCAGCAAATTCACTGTGAACGCTGTGCTGCATAAACATCGCACAATCAAGAGCCACCGCAACTTCGGAAAATCCCCAGCCCCTTTCGGCACATCCGCTGCTGATGAGATTTACCATCGCCTGCCAGCCGGATTGCTCCGTGTTTTCACAGCTGACACTAAAGCAGCCAAGAACGCTTTTTTGATGCACGCCGAAACAGACCACACTTGCCGAATTCCTGCTTAGGTAAATTCCAAGATTATTCTGAAATTCCACTTTTATTTCACTCCCGATTTAATTACTAATCGTCGCAATCCGTTGTATTTTTTCTTTTCCCTTTATTACTGCTATAACAGTCGAAGCCGTCGCAACGCCGCTGGTTGCAGTTGCTCTTATAGTGAAAAAATTACTCGTTGTCGTTATGTATTTTTCACATTTTTCAATAGAAACAGAATAACGCATTAGCTTCTTTTTCAAATCATCCATATCCACAAACGGCTCGACTCGTCTTCTCTGAATTATTTCTTCTGCAATTCTATCGGCATCACCGCCAAAAGTAAAAGCCGATTCCAGTACTTGTCTCGGAGCTGTGTTTATATTTACTTTGTCCGAGCCGAACATTGCCATATATTTGACAGCTGCCTGTCGTGCATTTTCATCGGCAATTGACGAGCGAGCCAGCGGTTCAATATCTAATAGTGAGCTGTGAAAGAGTTTTGCAAAAGCTGTTCTGTGTACCATGGCAGGCAGAGTTTTCGTTTTCGGCTTAAGCCGTGATGGCCCTTTTCTGCGTTTTACTCTTTCTGATTTTTTTATGTGTCGTTTTCCATGTTCGGTTACTTTTATCGGCTGAAAATCCATTTTGAACTTTTTTATTTCACCGATTTCCTTCAGCTGCTTTTGCAACAATCGAATATCTACGCTGTTTACGTCCATCCATTCGCAGAACGTTTCAAAGCCCGCTTTTGCCTGACGTTTGACATCTTTGTCATCCAGTATTGCCCATCCGAGCGGATATTTTGCATTTTCATCTTCAATTTCTATTCTTACTTTTGCTTTTCCGATTTCAAATTCCACCGGCTCAATTATCAACGGCCACACAGGGCCATAAGGGCCTCGAATTTTTATCAAATCGGCTGCCGCCTCATTTTCAACATCATTTATATCATTAACATCGTTTACATCATCCAAGCTTTCATTACTGTCAACTGCCGTAATTTTTTCAATTGCAACGGCTGCCACAAATTCACGGTACTCTGCCCTGCTCAAAGTAAATATATCTGAAAAATCCGGCTCATTTGGACGTGCAATTATCTGCAAATCGTTTATATCTTCAAGTGTTGCCAATGCGTATTTCGCCGCAGAATCGCAGCTGTAGCGCGCAATTTGATAATCCACAACATATTGATTCCTATAACGCTCGGCAGCAACACGGCTGGTAAAAACAAATGCCAGCGTAGCCATCACCACCAGCAAAACCAGTGTTACCAGCAGAACTACAGCTCGGCGATTTGTTCTATCATTTTTTGGCAAAACGGTTTTCATTTTTATCATTTATTACTTATTTGAATCCTCTAAAAAACCTTAGATTGCTTCGTCGCTCCTCTTCTCGCAATGACATAATTAGCATTTTTATGTCATTGCGAGGCCGTTTTTTGGCCGCGGCAATCTCAAATTTTCAGAAAACAAGTTTTTCAGAGGACTCATTTACTTTCATTTTTGCTTTCTTCTTCATATTCTTTTTTTACAAACACAAAGTTAATTTTTCTTGTTCTGTCAATACTTATAGTCCTTTTGGTTTTTTCATTTTCGGGCACATCAAAACTGCCATCGAGCATTTTCATCGGCTCGGCAAATGAAATTGTTACCACAACTGCCGGCGGCACACGAGCATACGTCCATTTATCCAACGGCTTTTTTTCGTCTGGCACCTGCACCTTAAAAAATGTTATACCATTACAAATCGGAACAAAAAGTTCTCTTTCCCAGTCATCTTTTTTCTTATCGAGCAGTTTTTCTTCAAGCCCTATTCCGCTGTAACTTCGGTAGAGAACAAGCCCATCTGCATCGCTGTCATAATCATAGCCGGTTTGCCAAACGATTTTTTCCAGCGTTTCTTTTTTATTTTTTCCATCATAAATGGTTTGCAGAATAGTCAGTCGTGCAGTTGTAAATCCGCTATCGAATTTATTTTCAATTGTTATCTTCGTATCCGAACTATTAGATGTTATTGCGTCAAGGTCTTCCGCTATTCTCTGAAGAATTTCCAGAGGCAGCCGATTTTGAGCGAGCCGAGCAGTAACCGCTGTAACTGATTTTTCAGCTCTACTGTAAACTGCCAATACCGTAACAAGCACCATAGCTGAAATCGTCAAAGCTGCTACAGCTTCAGCAAGCGAAAACCCCGCTTGTTTTAATAATTTAAACTGTATATTTTTCATCTCTTAAAACACAAGTTTAATCAAAATACCCATTATTCCTCAACCATGGTATAAGTTCACCAATCGGCAAATCCCAGGGTATACCCGACTCTGGTTCGACTATAGGTTCTGGTGTTTCTGGCCCTGGATCAATTTCTGGCACCGGCTCAACTGGCTCGCCCAGCTCTCCGGAACCATTGGTACTCGCTGTGGGATTGTTCGCCAACCATGTCATTTCTCTTTGTTTCTGCTCGACAATCTGCTTTAGCTGCCTTTTTGTCAAATCGGTCAGCCAATGCGTCAGCTCAACAATTTGCGTTTCGCCGCCGGCATCGGTGTATCCAGCCGAACACGTCGCCTGTATCCACATCCTGTCAGTTGCCGGCTCATAAAAACTTTCCACAACAGTTGACCACTGAATCCCAGGATTATTTTCAGCTGTTCCGGATTCAGATATTTCTTTAGCCGAATCCTGGGATAAAAGCATTTCCATATTCTCACGTGCAACTTCCAAAGCTGCCAGCCGCTGCGCCGAATCAGCGGCAGCCGATACATTTCTATCTATAATTACCAACACACTTGAACTGACAAGAGCCAGTATCACAAGTGCAGTAACAGATTCGACCAAGCTAAAGGCCGTTTTGAGTTTTGAGTTTGCTCTGTAGAAAACACTGCTGTTGTCATTGCGAAGGAGCTGAAAGCGACTGTGGCAATCTCGATTTTGAGTTTTGAGATTGCTTCGCTTTGCTCGCAATGACACCTTAGCGAAAGTTTTTTCTACAAAACATTCTGAATTTTTAAAATTGCATTTCATCTTTGGATTTCGGCTTAAGTATTTCAACATCGCCTTCTTTTAACGTAACGATTCTATTTATTCTATTAACCACCACCGAATACGGCTGTTCATTTTCATCGAGTAAGACGATTTTTCCGCCCGCCTGCCATCCGGTACTGCCAGCCCTGAAAAACGCTTTTAATGTATTCTCGTCGGTCTGCGTTAAATCATCGAACAGAACGTATGTAGCTATGCAGTTATCGCTGAAGTCATTTTCAACGATAATCTCTTCTTCCAGCACCTGCTCTAAATCCGATGTAGTAATCTGGCGAAGCGTGTATTTCTGCTCTGACAAATCGATAATGACTTCGTATCTTCTGTCGCTTTGGGCGGCAGCAGTAACGGCCATCTGCATTGTCGAGACAAACTCAGCTGCCTGGGCTTTGAATTTGTTTTTTGTCAGCAGCCCGAAAAGATTTGTAACCGCCAGCGTAGTAAACAGCGACACGAGCAAAACAACTACAACAAGCTCTGTAAGTGTAAATCCTTTTTTAATTCGCATCTGTGCTGAGCAAATCGGCATCGTAATCTTCACCGCCTTCTTCGCCGTCGGCGCCATAACTTTTGATTACAAAGGCTTTGCCGCTTTCCGGAAATCGCTCGTAAATAAATTCGTTGCCCCAGCTGTCTTTTGATATTTCGGTAGTTTCGAGATAGCCGCCTGGCTCATAATTTGCAACATCACCCGGCTGCTCAAGAAGTGCGCCAAGCCCTTCATCTTCGGTCGGAAAACGGCTGGTATCCATTTTGAACTGGTTGACCGCTGAATGAAGAATTTTAAGATTTGCTTTAGCAGTTGTAACCCTTGCCTTATCTATCTGCGTAGCAACTTTTGTAACGACAAGCGTTGCGAGCAGGCCGATAATTATCAGCATAGCCATAAGTTCGACCATCGTAAAAGCACTTTTCGTATTGCGTATTGCGTATTGCGTATTGCGTTTAACGCTACAATATTGACAATTTATTTTAACTCGCATATTAAACTCCTAAAATATATTAAAATTTTCCAGCTGAGACTTCAAGTATCGGCAAGATGGTCGCATAAGCAATCACGCCGATTATCGCAGCCATCACAACAATAATAACCGGCTCAACTGCAGCACTTAATCTTTCAATCACAACATCCGTTGAGGACTCAAGATTTTCACTAATGCTTTTGAGCATTTTTTCCAGCTCACCACTTTTTTCACCGACCGCAACCATATGCGCAATAGCCGGCTCGATTACACCGCTGTCTCTAAGCGGCGTGGCAATATCGGCTCCGGCTAAAATTCTTTCGCGTGCCTGATTGATTGCATTTCGCATAAGCGTGTTTCCCGTAACTTCCGAAACCACTCTAAGCGATTCAGCCATACTAAGTCCTGAACCCAAAAGCGTTGAAAGCGTGGAAGCAAATCGCGAAACCACTCTTTGTTTTATCAACGGCCCGAAAACCGGCAGAGACAGAATTGATTTATCCCGCAGATACTGGCCGCGCTGCGTTTTAAGAAATTTTCTAATTGCAAATCCTATTGCGAAAATTATCAGCAGAACAACTATCAGCCACCAGCTGGTAAGTATGAAGCTGACATTCATTAATTGTTTTGTAATCCACGGCAATTCCTGACCTGTTCTCGCAATCTGGAGAGCGATTTTCGGAATGACAAAAGTTGTCAGAACCATAACCGCTGCAAGACAGAAAACTATCAGCACGCACGGATAAACCATAGCCGTAATAATTTTCGATTCAACCCGCTGGCGTTTTTCCATAAAGCCGGCAATCGTTGCAAAGCTCTGGCCGAGAGAGCCGGTTACTTCGCCAACTCGAACCATACTTATATAAATCACATCGAAATAATCACTGTAATCTTTAAGGGCATCAGTAAACGATTCGCCCGTTACAACTCGGTCGCGAATGTCAGTTAGCACACTTTTGAATTTTGCATCCGAAACCTGCATTGTTAGAACCGAAAGCGATTCGGTTAATTTTATTCCTGAATTCAGCAGAGTTGCCATTTGCTTTGTGAAATCTATCAGCTGATTTTTACTGCTCTTTGAAAAAATTGAAAGCATTGCTTTTTTATCTTCATCCGTTTTCGATGTTTCATCAACCGAAGTTGGATGAATGCCGCGACTTCGCAGCTGTCTTCGTGCGGCGTATGCACTTTCAGCTGTTATTGTGCCTTTGGCCTTTTTGCCTTCGGCGGTCATTGCTATGTAATGGTATCTCGGCATTTTTCATATCTCGCATTGCGTATCTCGCATTGCGTTGTTTTTTTTACGCAATACACAATACGCACTACTCACAACGAATTATATTACGTCTGCCTGCGTTACTCTCAAAACTTCACCAACAGTTGTTATACCTGCGAGCACTTTTTTTGCGCCATCCGTCCTCAGGGTTTGCAGGCCGGCGTTTAGAGCTACTTTTTTTATAATTCCGGCACTTTCCCTTTTGTGTATTAAATCTTTTATTTCATCGTCAACCATCATCAATTCATAGACTCCGGTTCGACCGCGATAGCCGGTTTGAAAACATTTATTGCAGCCGGCTCCGATGAAGAATTGTCCATCACCGTCCACCTGCTTATCCAACTCCAGTTCTCCCAGGCCCAACTCCCTTAATTCCTCCGCCGCTGGTTTGTACGGCATTTTGCAATTTGGACAGATTTTTCGCACAAGCCGCTGAGCCATCACGGCAATCAAAGATGAGCTGGCAAGATACGGCTCAACTCCCAAATCCAGCAACCGGCTGACCGCACCGGCTGAATCATTTGTATGCAGCGTACTAAAGACAAGATGTCCGGTAAGCGAAGATTGTATCGCCATTCTCGCGGTTTCAACATCTCGAACTTCGCCGACCATTATAACATCAGGGTCCTGCCGCAGTACGTGTCGCAGCGACGTGGCAAACGTCATTCCCTTTTTAACAGCAACCTGAATCTGGCTTATTCCTTCGAGCTGATATTCTATCGGGTCTTCGATTGTTATAATATTTTTCTCAGCTGAATTTATCCTGTTAAGGCAGGCATAAAGCGTTGTGCTTTTTCCGCTGCCGGTTGGTCCTGTTACAAAAATTACGCCGTGCGAACGGCCAAGCAGCGTATCAAATTTCTTCAAGTCGTCTTCCCGCAATCCCAGTTCATTCAGACCAAACAGAGCTGTACTTTTATCCAAAAGTCGCAGTACGCTTCGCTCGCCGTAACTTGTGGGGACAGTGCTTATTCGCAGGTCGATTTCACGCTGACCTATCCGAACAGAGCATCTTCCATCCTGCGGTAGTCGCCTCTCGGCAATATCCATACCAGCCATCACCTTGATACGTGAAATAATCAGCGGCAGAACGTTTTTATTTAAGCTGAGCGTATTGTATAAAATTCCGTCAACACGATAGCGGATTTGGATTTTCGTTTCGTATGGATGAACGTGAATATCACTTGCTCTCAGTTGCAGAGCGCGAAAAAGAATATCGTTTACCAGTCTTATAACCGGTGGACGATTAACAACATCGAGCAGGTCATCTGAGCCGGCGGCTTCATCGACGAGTTGGTCGAGATTTTGCCCGTCGAGTTCTTCAGCCACATCTTCGATTACTGTTGTTCGCTGCTCGTAGGCAACATCTATCGCAGCTGTAATTGTTGTCCGCGTAGCCAATGCCGCTGCAACCGGAACCCCAAGCATTTTGGAAATATTATCAAGGGCATTAGTATCAAACGGCTTTGAAAGAACAACGAGCAATTCATCACTTTGAGTATCGCCTCTAACACCTATCAGGTAGTGATGCTGAGCGTAGGCAGCTGGGATTGCCTCTACAAATTCGGCAGGCACTTTTTCAGCTGGAATATCAGCCAGGAATTGCCAGCCGAGTGCCGTTGCGAATAATTGCAGAACTTTATCTTCCGTAAAATATGGACAGCGAAGCAGCAGCTCATCGAGCCGAGCTGAATTTTTATTTTCATCAAAAAATTTAGTCAGCTTTGCAGCATCGACAAGTCCCGTTTCTTCAGCAGTTTTTATTAACA
>JAGLNB010000165.1 GCA_023139715.1 Planctomycetota bacterium
TACAGCGAGAAATTTCTCGGCACTTAAAAAACGGTCGGCAATAACAGAGCCAACAAGCGGAGAAATAAATGCAGATAGCGCAGAAACTGCAAGGATTGTTCCAGTCTGCAAACCAGTAAAATGTAAATAGTCACGAAGATAAATGCTCATTATAGGCACAGTAGCACCTAAAACAAAACACTGCATATACATCATCGCAGACAATCGAATTTTCATTGACTTTTTCAAAACAGCTCCATCTAAAAGATTGGACACAACATCGTAATCCCAGCTAACAATCTTATCCAATAGAAAAACTGGGAAAATATGGAAATGGCAAAATAAAAAAGGCCAACAAGAAGTCGGCCTTTTTTACTGCGTAAAATTTGCTGAATCTTTTATCGACTAATAAACAATAGCCGTTGTTTGTTCTATCTTTCTGATAAGGTCAGATGTATCCTTAACATCCGAAACACAAGCATCAAAGCCCTTCTGCAATAAAGCTGTGCACTCCGATTCGCTCAATTGATTTGTCATAGCTACAACTTTTATAGTCTGCAGGTCATCATTGCGACGGATACTCTTGCAGATATTTGCAGCATCTATCTCTTCAGATAAAAGATTTATCAGTATCACATGCGGAGCAAACTTCTGAGCAACTATGCCAGTTTCAAAATTGCTTTGAACAGTTTTGACTTCGTAATCAGCTTTTATCTGAAGACTTTCGGCCAGATTAATTGCCGCATCCTCATCACTGTCAACAATAAGCACTCTTATCTTTCCAGCTGGAAGTGATGCGGTTGGAATATTGTGAGCCTTCATAAAACGCAGCAACTCAGCCATTGGTATTCGCCTGTCTTTACTGCCGGGAATACGGTAACCATTGAGCTGGCCGTTGTCGAACCATTTTGAAACAGTTCTTGGGGCAACATTACAAATCCTCGCTACATCACCAGTTGTTAATACATTCTTTCCCTTTGCCATGCTTTGCACCTCTCTATTGTTGTAATATACTTTATAGTTGTCTACTGTGCGTTCATTCGGCCAAAAATGGGGATTCATTTAATACAGAAGTTAAAATTCCCCCAATATAGCGAATAAAGAGCCACTCATCATATAATACGTCCCATAAGCCCCTTTGTTTTTTACAAAAATAAAAAAATTGGTAAACCGGGAAAGAAAAAAGTTTTTATTCTGGCATAAACGCCAAAAGGAATAAAAATATCTGGAATTTATCGGTCTTAAACAATATAATCCGAGGTTGTGGATTTAATCGGTTTTTATTTTTAGTTTAAGCCATTTGAGGAGTTTTATTTAATGCAGATACACCTTTCGCGACCAGATATTACTGAAAAAGAAATCGAAG
>JAGLNB010000166.1 GCA_023139715.1 Planctomycetota bacterium
TGTTGACAGGTGCTCGCCAGCACGTAGGCAATTATCCGGGCGTTACGGTTGAAAAAAAAGAAGGCATTTGCAGCTATAAGGACTATGAAATAAACGTTGTCGATTTGCCTGGCACTTATAGTTTGACGGCTTATTCGGCGGAAGAACTCATCTCGCGTAATTTCATAATTGAAAACCAGCCCGATGTTGTGGTCGATATTATTGATGCTTCGAACATTGAACGCAATTTGTATCTCGCAACGCAATTGATTGAAATGAATGTGCCTCTCGTGCTGGCTTTTAATATGAGTGATATCGCAAAGCAGAAAGGTTTGACTTTTGACATTGATGAGCTCTCTGAACTTCTCGAAGCGAAAATTGTTTCTACGGTCGGCAGTAAAGCCAAAGGTAAAAATGAATTGCTTGATGCTGTTATTGAAACTGCCCAGAAAGGTAAACGTGAGCGACGGCATAAAATTCACTATGGCGAAGAAATTGAAACCGAACTTGCAAAAATTGAGCCGTTAATTGCTGCTGAAGAGGTTGAACTTGCAAAAAAATATCACTCTCGATGGCTTTCGATTAAGTTGCTTGAGCATGATAGTGATATAGTTGCGAAAGTGAAAAGTGAAGAAGTTTTGGCTGCATCTGCAACGAGTGTTAAGCATTTGAAAACGATTTTTGCCGATGAGCCGGAAATTTTATTTGCCGACAGGCGCTATGGATTTATTTCCGGTGCCTGCGAAGAGACAATCAAAAACTCAGTCGAACTGCGGCACAGCAGAAGTGATATGGTCGATAAGGTGATTTTGAATCACGTTTTGGGCCTGCCGATTTTTCTTGCGCTGATGTATTTTGTATTCAAGCTCACGTTTTGGCTCGGCGAGCCGCTTATGGGCTGGCTGGAATACTTTTTTGGATGGCTTTCAGCGGCGGTATCCGGTTTCTGGCCGGCCGGTTCCGATAGTGTCATTCTTTCACTTCTTGTTGACGGCATAATCGGCGGAGTCGGCGGAGTGATTGTATTTCTTCCGAATATATTGCTGTTATTTTTAGCGATAGCTATTCTCGAAGATTCCGGCTATATGGCCAGAGCTGCATTTGTTATGGACAGGATAATGCACAAAATCGGCCTGCACGGCAAAAGTTTTGTGCCGATGCTGATTGGTTTTGGCTGTTCAATACCGGCTATTATGGGTACGCGAATACTTGAGAATAAGCGCAATCGGTTTACAACTATAATGGTAATACCGCTGATGAGTTGCGGAGCGAAGTTGACGATTTATATGCTGCTCATTCCCGCCTTTTTTCCGCAGCAATGGCGAGGGCCGGTTTTATGGCTGGTTTATTTAATCGGAATTATCCTGGCAATTATTTGCATAAAGCTTTTGCGGCTGACATTATTTTCTGGTGAAACTATGCCGTTTGTTATGGAGCTGCCGCCGTATCGAGTGCCGACTCTCAAATCGGTTTGCATTCATATGTGGCAGCGTGGCTGGCTGTTTTTGAAAAAGGCCGGCACAATAATCCTTGTGATTTCGATTATTCTCTGGGCAGCTATGAGCTATCCGAAACCGAAGCCGGAATCGTTGGCCGGCTTGAGTCCGCAGCAGGTACAGCAGACGGTATTAGCTCATTCAGCGATTGGCCGGGTGGGGCGGGCTATTGAGCCGGTATTAAAACCGCTTGGCTTTGACTGGAAGATTGGGACAGCTTTGATTGGTGCGACAGCTGCGAAGGAGGTTTTTGTTGCTCAATTGGGAATAGTTTATTCTGTTGGCGACGATGGCACGGAGGAAACTTTGCGAGAGAAATTGCAGAATAATTATTCGCCGCTGGTTGGCTTTTGCATAATGTTGTTTTGTTTGATTAGTACGCCGTGCATAGCGACCGTTGCGATGGTAAAGCAGGAGAC
>JAGLNB010000167.1 GCA_023139715.1 Planctomycetota bacterium
TCTTGTTAAGACACTCATGTTTTATACTCCTCACAAAGCGTTCCGCAAAAGGATTTAAATTCGGAGAAGCAACAGTAGTTCTAAGAGGGGTAACACCACTGTCTTTTAGAATTTGTCTAAACGCTTCTGTAAATAATGGATCTCTATCCATAATAAGATATTTTTTATTCCTGAGGAATCCATCAAACGTATCGGTTAAATTCCTCGCCATCTGCATCATCCACCTGCCATCTGCCTGCGGAATGATTCCGGCAATTTCAACTTTTCTTGTTTTGTAATCTATGCAAAACAGCACCATGATTTTAACTAAACCCCTGATGATATGAACTTCCGTGGTAAAGAAATCGATGGCAGCGAGCGAATCCCAATGCGATTTTATAAATTCATTCCAGGTTGTTTTTTCAGGCCGGTCGGGGCAAGGCTCAATGCCATGTTCTCTAAGAACTCGACTAATCGTAGCTGGCGAAACTTTAAGCCCAAGATATTTCAGATAACCATATAATTTACGAACGCCAAGATGTTTGTTATCCAGGGCCATGTCGATTATTCGTTGCTTAAGTTCATCCGATATGCGAGGCCTACCAAACTTGCTGCGGTGCTTGGAACCATCGTATTTTTGGGCAACAAGTTTGCGGTGCCAAAGTAACAGTGTGTCTGGTGAAACAGCAGAACAGATTTCACTCAAGAGCTTTCGCCCAAGCCTCTTACCAAGTATTGCCAATCGTCGACGCTGGCTGTCATTAAGAAATATACGCTTCTTGCCGGTTGCTTTTAATAACTCTTCCTTGAGTATGCTGTTTTCAGCTTTTAAGTATTCGATAACTTCCTGTTGCTGCCGATTCATCCATCCTGCCAGCATAGTTAGAAGCATTGTTGTTGGTTTTATTTTCATATAAAACACCTAATAATCATACCTCATATTTTACAATTTTTTTCGTTGGAGTTCTTTGGACAGCTTGCTGAAACCACACATAGGTTCCTTTGTGAAGTCAATATGGGGAACGCCAGCAATCACTAGTGTAGGCCCAAGTTCCTTTACTTTGAGCAGAAATACAGGCGTTCCAACCTCTTCGGAAAACAAATATTCTTTTATAGTCCATGAAGATTTCTTCCAAGCAGGCGAAAGAATGCTGAGAGTTGCAGTTGCATCACGAATTACACCTTCCAGCTCAAGGAACAATTGAGCATGGTAGTCTCTATCACTTTCTTCGTAGTCCCAGTATGCATATCCATGATTTTTAAGAAATTTACGTAGATCGCTCAAAAAAATCGAATCTTCTTCAGCGTAACTTAAAAAAACGTATCCTTTGGTTTTATGTTTTTCACTACTAAGTGAGGGGTCATGTCCTACAGTTAACATTAGAGCTCTTTCCAGAGGCTGTATTACTGAGTTATAATCCTTTCGAAAGTCAATATACTGAGTTTTTGATAGCAGGGGATTATTTAAGATGTTCATTTCACCTTCATCGTCAATGACAACAGGTATAACTATTCCCCCTCTTTTAAAAAATGCGTTTAATTCATGTTCTACCCACTTGGAATAGATTGAGTTTCTACTCGATATGTATAACAGCACCGAAGCCTGTCCTATACCTTTTTCGACAGCCTTTTGCCAATTTTCGCCCGGTGAAATCTGAGCTATATCATGCCATATATTGATTCCAGAGGATCGCAGATCGTGCACTAATTTGCCCACGAAAAAATCGTCCTGCCTAGAGTAACTAATAAAGACATTTTTTTTGTTCTTCTCGGTCATTTATTTCCTTATTTATTACGAAAACCTCGTAAGCAATTTATCCAATTTATTAATCTGACATACAGTGGTCTCTCTTTCCCATTTAACTTTTGATTTTCTTTTGGCTTTTTTAACAATCGCTTTATACTCTGCAACCTTGCCGAGGGCATAATATGCTTCTTCTAAAGTCGCCAGCACCCAATACTGATCTCCCCTTTGGTCAAAATTCTTTTTTAGTAACTTATCGCAAATCTTAACTACTTTTTCTCTGATTCTATTTGCTAGTATATAATCTGCTATTACATCATTACCTTTTGAGTTGACACTTCGAACATTAAGTAAGTATGCGTAATTGATTCCGTTATAGTAATCATTTTTAAAGTAGAAGCCTCTTTCATAAAATGAAATAGCTTTATTCAGATATGTTTTTCGGTTAGTTTTTTCCCACAAACGTTTATTAATTGCTCCTGCCAAACCTAGTGTTTCAGGGTCATGCGAAGTCTCAGGAGAAAGCTTGTTTAGAATTTTCAATGCGTTTTTGAGTGAGACTTCCATACTGGGTTTCTTACTTTTATAAGTTGCAAGGACAATTTTTTGAACAATATAAGGATTGTTGTCGATTCTTAATGCTTCCCGGAAATACTTAATCGCATTTGGGAATTTATCGTTATCAAGTGCAGTAATACCTTTGTTGATTAACTCGCTTAATTTTAGAGATGTCCTTGTTGAGGCAGATTTTATTGGCCCGCTCTTTTTTCCTGTTTTCTTTTTTGACTTCGGAGCATCTCTGTATGGTGGCTGTAAATCATGTAAATAAGTATAAACAGGGCTATCATTCTTCGGCACAGCCAAAATAGCTTTGATATTTTTTTTCAATTCTCTTTTAACTCTGCTAGCTTCTGAAACACCAATGTCTTTCTCAAGATGCTCGTAGCCCATTATAACTGTATGGTTGACATCAAAAGGATACCCAAAGCCTTTCTCGGCCATGACTATAGTAGTATATGGTTTTAAGGCATGTCGTACGCCCAGTTCGTAAAGCGCATTTGGATTTGATGTTGACAAATCCGCTATAACAATATCAGCAATTAAGATATTCTCAAACATGGGGACATCAATTATGCCGGAATGTCTAATTTCATCAGCCCTTACACATTCTAAACCGCAAGATAGGACAGTAGGCTTGATTATGTTGAAGTATGTTTTATCTAAATCCAAAATTCTACCTGTTAGATAATCTGTTTTCAATCCATATCCCATTATTACAAAACATTTTTTCTTTTTCATGTCTTTGCTTTCCCTATTTAAATGGCATGTTTTCTAATTGCATCTACAATGCTCGACGTATTCCATTTCACAACCTGATTCGCATTATTTTTCACAATTTGAGAAGTCTTCCCTGAACCCCAAGGTTCTATTGCTATTATTGGTTTCTTGCTATAAAATTCATTGTTGGCAATTTTTATTTCTTTTGCTATCCACTTGCTATAAGAGGAATAGACACCAGCCATAATAATTATGGCATGGCAGAAACTCATTTTTTGTTTTATCGTATCGTATAAAACAGAGTCGCTCTTGGTATGGACAGGGTCGTCTTTCGGAATTGAATAGTTATTATAAACAAAATTTGGGGCATCTTTTAAGAGATCACATAATTTTTCATACGCATCGGTATAATCCCATGAGTGACTTATAAAAAGATTGTAATTTTCAAGATTCAGCATAAAAGTTCCCTTGGTTATCTAAGCCATCTTGCTAGTTTATTTCCAATATTACTAACATGGTTTAAAACCATCCATTCAGGTTCTTCTTTGCCTTCGAAATTTCCCCAGATTATTCTTTGGTATAGACCTAAGTACTCTTGTTCTGACCATGATTTTTCGTGAGATTGTTCAGCAGATGGAAACAATGCTACATTTTGATCTCTTTTCGCACCATCCCCCAAACCCAGTTCCCAAGGTATCCATTTACTGTTATTTGTTCTTGGGGTAACGAGAAGAACAAACTTTGAACAATTTCGAACAGCTTCTCTCAGGCGTGCAGCGGTTGCAGTAAAATCTGACTTATTCAATTCGTGATCACGAACATCTACATAAACTTTACCACCATGCCCTTCAAGAATACGGATAACTCCGGGGAGAATGTCGTTATCTTTAGAAGAATGCGAAAGAAAAACTGTTTTGCCAGTAGATACTCTCGCCTCTTTTAATATTTTCTGAGCATCATATTTAGTAGCGATGCTTTTTAACTCATCGTAAGTAATAAACGCTTTCATGAAACCCTTTTTGTAACTCGAAAAAGAAAAATCCTACGGACTCACACCCGTACTATTGCAATAAAATACTAGCATTAGATAAATTTATACACTTTGTAAAGCACGAGAAACTCTCTGGGTGCAAGGCAAGTCACAACCATGTTTTTCATTTATTACCTTGCTAACCAAGTCAATATTCTGCACTCTCTTATTGGCATTTAGTGAACTTTCGTCAATTGTTTCAAATTTACTATTATTGATAACCGAATAGACAAAATCAAAAGCTTTTTCTACCTCATCCATGCTTTGATGTGCAATTAATTTATGGAATTTTTTGTTTATGCAATTTGATGGCTGAAGGGTACCATTAGATTCAATAATTGGACAGTAAAGCCCATGCAAACAAGGATACATACTACATGATTTACACCCTGAATTATAATAGCTGCCTTTTAATGAATCTTTTATAATTACATTGATACCATCTATGTTGAAGCTCATCATCGGAATCCCACAATCCGAGGCATTTTCCGGATACTTTGAGATTTTCTTTGCACGTTTGCTCAGAGAAGGAATAAGTTGATTTACATTATAATATTCTTTGTCAAAAAATTCTTCAGAACTATGGATTGTATCGAGTATTTTTTCGCAATAATACAAATCGTGCAATTTAAGATCTATTTTCAACGAGCTGCAAAAACTAATCATATCCCAAACATCTTCTTTGTTTGAGTTCAACACTAACATATTTATCCGTACAAAGTTTGATTTTGACAAATCACTTAAGTTGTTATACAATTTTTGCGTGATACCTTTTGGTAAACCTTTATGACTTTTATTAATTGAATCCAAACCGACAAAAAACTTAAGGTTGCTGTATTTTTTGAACTCACCAATATAGTCCCCTAATAAAGTACCGTTTGTTCCGAGCAAAATAGTCGTATCGTTTCCTAAACTGTTTATTGCCTTAATGATATCAACTAGATCTGGCCTCAAAATAGGTTCGCCACCTGTTATTCGAAATACACGATATCCTTTTCTGTAAGCTATCGACAGCAATCTTACAAATTCCTCGAAGGGAAGATTTTGGGTGCATTTATTTACACTAGAACCGGAAGGACGACAATAATAACATTTATAGTTACAATCGTCCGTAAGTGATATGGCTAACTGGGGCAATTTTTTCTGGGTTTGCATAATATAATTCCTATAGTATTTGGTCTGTTTTGTATATTGTTAGTTTTCTGTACTTATTCTTATTTAGGATTGCTGTTTTTTAAATCTATCCCTAAGAACTTCTATCAATATGGGCTCATAATTTTCGAGTAGATATGGGACTTTATCATAAATGCAATGAAACATCGTCAAAGCTTCCTTTATAAACTCATGATCCTCAATTAAAGATTCCCCAGAATCACTCAACGATTCTTTAATAAAATCTTTTATGTTAATGATCAACTGTCTTAAATCAATAATTAATTGCTCCATATCCCTTTCCAACGATACGCTGTATCTATCTAGAGATAGTACAATCTTTTGAAATGCTTCAACGATCCTCTCTCTTTCACCTCTGAGGGTATCTAAAAAAAGTATATTTATTTTCGCAATTTTTTTTACTACACTAATAGCGTTATTCCTAGTGGTAATTGATGTGCCGACTTGGTCGAATAAAACCGAAAGCTTTCCTATCTTTTCTCTTTTCTTACTCAACTTAGTAACATGCAAATAATCAATTAAAAATGCCTGTATCTCACATAAATCTGCATATGAGCGAAGCGTATTTCTTTCAAAAGTCCTTGATGCCTTTTTAAACAATTTAATAGCTTCTTCATATTTATTTTGTGTTAAACACAACTGGGCTTCTAATAATTCCAACTTTCCCGCATCGGATGAATGCATTTTATCCTGATCGCCCCTGTAAGCAGATAAATCTTCCCTTGATTGGTTGTCTTTGATTATCAATTGATAGCACTTTTTCACAAAATTTATTGCAAATTTTTCATCTATTTTACTATAACCTTCAACCCCCCTAAAGGATTCACTATTTCCATATAATCCTAGACAAATATCGACATATTTTTCTGCCAAGTTTTTTGCTTTCGCCACATCATTTACTCTTAATGCATATTGAATTGCCCAGAAATAATTACCTGCTGCCTGTACTTGATCATATTTTTCCGATTCTTCTAAATAGAATTTAGCTGCTATAGAATTTTTATTCATAAGCAACCCCCAAGCTAATCGACCTGCCGATCTCGACACCAAATAGTTGTATTCTTCACGACTAAGGGAAGAAAAAAAAGTATAAGCCAATAAATGCTTTGTAATCGACTTGGACCATTTATCTTGCATAGCATTGCTTTTGCCTTCTTGATAATTATATCTTGCCTTAGCGAGCAAAACACAGTCCTTTAAGATATCATGGATTTCATCGTTAAAATATTCGGCAATATCAAATTCACCTTTAATATTCTTGCTCTTTGCATTTCTAAGCCGGGCCACAAACTCTTCCACAACATGGTTCGGCAACAAGGCAAGCTTATCGGGCCTTTTTCGTTTTATTTCATTCAATTGTAACGCTGCATCGCCACTTCCAATTGCCTTTTCTGACTTATCCGAGTTAGTAAGCATGGGGCCTCCACTACCAACACGAGACTTTTTCGATTCCATACTATTCCTTTGAATCTCTGTCCACTGCTTAGCAATTTCACTTACAATCCTGTCAATCTCCCTCCTGAGCTCACCTCTATTTTTGATTAAATCCAAAGGGTTGCATGGCTCGTTTACAGACTGGTATTGGGAAATTAATTTTTCTGGAAAATCAGCAAAGGAGCTTACATGTACATTGCATATCTTTAGTTTATTCCGCTTACGTGCACTGACTATCTCAGGTAGTTCAAAGTCTCGTATAACTTCACTACCGAAGAAAGAATTAGAAATAAGACAGACGGCAATACAAGACCTGCCAATGGCATCTTTGATTTTCGATTTCCATTTATCATCAAACTCTAAAACTTTTTTATCATACCAAATAACTTTTCTAAAAGGTACTTTGCCGTATGCCTTTAGTGCCGTATAAATCTCATCAAGGTATTTCTGATCAGTATCATTTCGTTGATAACAGATGAATATCAAATCTTTTTTCATAGTATCAATCCAAATATTGATTTAATTTTCATGATTACACCTTTTCATAAAACAACTATTCACTTCTAATACAAAATTGGGACATACCTGAATCGTCAATCTATATATTCCAAGCGACTATCTTTTTTTGCCCGCATCCTCAATTGCCCTAGGTAAATCTTTGTGCGACCATTTCACTGCCTTACATTTATTTTTCGTAAACGCAGGTGGCACTTTTGAAGGAGGTGTATCGCTAGAATATACACCAATTACACCTTTTCCTTTTTTTATACTTTCTTCGATTTCCCAGCTAACCCACTTACTATCGGCAGTGTTATTTGAAAGATATACAACAGTAACAGAGCTTTGATCTATTTTGTTTCGAATTTGGCTCTTTATATAGTCTGCGTTTTTGCTATCAAAGGGCTCTTTAACTGAGTGGTCCTCAAAATTAATCGCTATATTATCGTTCTTTGCTTGCCCACGAAGCATATTTACAGTATCCAAGTCTTCATGAGCAAAACTTATAAACACATGACGATTGCCCTCGCCAGCTTGTGACAACTTCTTCTTTGCAACATTCTCCAAATGATTTAAGTCTGAAGATGAAAAACTACCGCCGCCTCCACCCATGACTAATCTCCTCTCTTCTTATTGTTCTGAAATTCAAGGCAAGAAATGCATTTTCCACATGCTCGCAATCCACCGGCATGACACGAATATGTATTGGTTAATCCTTTTTGATGTGCCAGTTTCACCACATCATCTTTACTAAATTCAGACAAAGGTGTCGTTATGTTTATTTTCTTTCCAAGTGCCGAAGTAATTGTATCTTCTGCACTACGGATGAAATCCTCCCGCTGGTCAGGAAAAAGGCTAAATTGTTCGGAAAGAAGCCCTATCGCAACACTATCAACTCCGAGTTGATAAGCATATGAAGCACCGGCAACAAGAAACAGTAAATTTCTACATGGTGTAAAAGCATTTTCTCGGATATATAGCAATTCAGATGTTAAACCAGAAAGAATAACTTTCCCAAATCCTGAAATATCCATCCGAATAGGTTCCGGCGTCTTGATCTTTTCATGGACATTACAACATGCCTTCCATTCCATTTCTACGGAACGTTGGCCATAATCAATAAATAGCGGAAAAACCGAAATATTCTGTTCAAGAGCTAAAATACTGATAAGCGAAGAATCAAGCCCGCCAGAAGCAAGATTTACAATTCCCATAAGACCATCTCCCGTTTTGCGACACGCATCGTTACCCATATAGCCAAGTCAACATTACCTACTATGTGATTGAATTCAGATGCGACGTTTACAAATTCATATTCTATTTTTTCATAACCCGGAATACACGATAACATTGACAATTTTGGCGTTATCCCTCTGGCAATTTTTAGATAGTCCAAAATATGGGTATCTAAAATTGCCAAATCGCTGCTATAGCCTATTCGCCTTAGAAAAAGACTAGCTTGTTTTGGGCCAAAGCCAATAATGTTTTTTGTCAAAGCGATTCTGGCCTCTTTGGGAGTTGTGGCATTATGGAGAATAGAACTAAAAGACAAACTATTTGATACAAATGCTTGAAAGGTTCGTGCCAGATAAGAAAGTGTACGATTTTTGAATCTGGGATAAACACTTCGGATTTCACCATCAATTTTCACTTCAAGTGGCTCAGCAAATACCCCCCTCAATTCTTGTAAGGTATTGCCAGATGAATAGAAATCCTTTTGCTTAAAAGCATCCATCTTTGCAATCCTATTTCCCGCTACCGCTGCAACTTCAAAACGCATTTGGCTACTACATATACAAGTAGCTGCTTCACGAATAAAATCAACCTCATCCATCTCGTCCCAATGATGATTAGGTTCTGATAAATTAGCAATTTCATGACAAACAGTTGCTATTGCTTCATTTATTAGCTGAACACTCATGAAGACTTTCTCCAATGTAAGCTTTTTGATATTTTTGAAAATACATTCGGCGAAAAACGACTTTCACAAAACTCGATCGCAGTATCTGAGCATATCGCGTCCTGAAGATTTCTCATCCAACTTGAATAAAACTCCAGGTTGTGTGCAAGCGTTTTGAGAATAAATGGTAAATCCTCATTTCCATAGCTGCCTTTATTCCAAAACAAATCTGCTTGGGATAAATGGAAAAGATATGCCGTTTCAGGATCAACAACTGTCTGGCACCACTCCAGGCCATCAAAGCTGTCAGCACCCATGACTGAATAGACCGCTATTGATATTGGATTACCTGTGCCCAGAAGATGAAGCTTTGTATATTTTCCATTTTCGTTCAATGCTAAGCGTATCTTAGCCACCGTATAAGCACGTTCTATCATTCCATCGCCAAGCCGCCTTTCAGGTACAGCAACAATAAGCGATTGTGTTTCCCTTGCAATATGCTGGCATAATTCAGGAATAGATTCTTTTGTCCCATGAATAATAGGGATTAGAACGTTTCCATTAGAATGTTTTTTATCTTCTTCCCAATTCGACAAAACTATTTCTTTATGTTTATTCGTGTCTTGAGGCGGTAATTGATTGTCATAGCAAAAAGCCATTGAACAAGAGGATTTGCTCAGAACTGAATGAAACTCTTCTTGATTCCAATTAGATGTTTTCCAATAACTTTCATAATTTCCTGAATCCATCACGACTTTAATACCATTTGATATTGCATCATCAATATGTTCTTGAATTATATTTCCTTTTCCGTTGGATGCATTAGCTATATCATAAGCCGAAATCAAAAAGAAGGGGTAAACATCACTTAAATGCAATAGGATTCTAACATATTCCAATGGGGCTAATTGAGTTTTTACCGATGATATAGACGGAAAATAAACAGGACTCGGCAAGGACATATCATATAATGAATTATGTTGGGTTTCTGTCATACAGATTCCCTTTTTTTGCCACGAATAATCTTCCCCGTTTCACTAAACCAATTGGCATGTTCTGTTGAAACATGCTCTTCTACTCGCTCAGCCAATGCGACTAGCCTGACAGATTCTTCTAAATCAGCGTACTGTCCCGCCTCAAAAAGAAATAAATGCTTTTCCTGCCTTAAACGTTCCGTAGTCCATCTCCGTAACCGCAGTAGACATTAGTTTTGTCTAATAGTGTTTTTCAAATCTTTTTGTCCTGCAATCTATCACTTTCGCACAACTACTTACTTACCAATCGCTTGCTTGTGAAATTTTTGACGCCACCTTATCTTTTGCGATGGAATTTCCCCACCTGACAAAGCTCGTAAATTATAATAGACACGGAATATCTTAAGATACCAAAACTCTTCAAGGGTGCTCTGTTTCCTAGCAATTAAGCTTTATCCCTCGCCAATAAAACAACTTATATCATGTAATATTGAAATTATACCCTGGTAGCAGTTATTGTCAAGAAATGCTTGAAATATGACCATATATCGTGAAATCAGAAAGCAAATGTGCTACTTATTCACGAAAGGTTCAGAAAAGGTGTGAATTCTGAAGCTTTTTTCTTATAGATTAACTATGCGAAGGTGGCTGACTACAAAAAAACCACACTATATTCCCAAATTGACAATCCGACACTCCAAAACCCATCAAAACCAATTTGTTAAAGAACAAAACTAACTCATCAAACTTCGCAAATCATCTAATTTTGTCCTCAGATATATTTTTGCGTAGGACGCCCCTCGTCATTACTAAGCCGAAAGCCGTGGCAATCTCGACCTCAACTATTTACAAAAAACTGCCTAAGCTTCTTTTCGAGGTATCCCTCTCTTTTGATCTGGCATTCCCAGACAGCCAATACCGACCAGCCGTCTTTTTTAAGCTTTTTGATATTCACCTTATCTCTCTCCCTGTTGCCGGTACGTTTCTTTTCCCAGAACTCCGCATTGGTTTTTGGCTTAACCCGGCCATACTTACAGTTATGCACATGCCAGAAACAACCATGCACAAAGATTATTTTCTTGTGTCTTTTCAGTACTAAGTCGGGTTTGCCCGGCAGCTTTTTATCATGAAGCCGATAACGATACCCCATCTGATGAACCATTGACCTGACAACCATTTCAGGCTTAGTATCCTTGCCCCGAATCCGAGACATATTAAAAGACCGCTGCTTTTTGGTATGCACATCAGCCATGATACTTTCTTATGATCCCACAGTTTCACCTTCGTCTATGAGATGCCTAAAGTCTTCAGGATTCAGACTTGGAAGACCAACTTTCAAATAAAACCGTGTAAAACAGGATTGCAGGGCCTCGGCGAAAGGTGCATCAATCGTGGCAACTCGTTTAAATTTCTTAGTATCACCAATTTCCTGATATTCCACGCTTTCCAATTGTAGAAAGTCGCAGTATGAGCCAGGGATATCAAGAAAGCCCGGCATGAACCAATATCGCCCATCTAATTTGCCCATGTCTCCTGCAGGAGACTGAATTCGTCGCCGAAGTTTCTCTGTCTTTTCATCCGGATTTCCCCGCCATGGGCTTCTTGGTGTTCCAGTATTATTAGGGTCTCTATTGGCATTTAGGATAGTCTCTTTTGCAGGAAACACCTTTACAGTTTGGATATAATCCGCACGAGGTAGAGTCTCATTTGGTTGAATGCGGAGATGGCAATGTGGAGTCAGTACCACTCGGAGTGAGTTGTCTTCTGTGTTTTTTAGTATTTCTCCCAACCGCAAGTTTTCTGATATACTCGGATAGATATAATATTCACTTGCCTTGACTTCTTCTATTTCCTGTGACCCCTCTACCGAAGGATTCAATCTCCCTATTTGCAAAGCTGCTCTCCGTCGGATTAAACGTTCTAGCACGGCAGCATCAACCTGTTCACTGTTTAGATTGCCCCATTTGTTTTCGAGAAACCCCCAAAGATACGATCCAGCGGAGCGCTCAATATCGTTATGAAGCTTTCGAGCAAGCTGGGGGATATTTGTATTTAGAAGATAGCTGATCGCTCGTTCGATGTCGCCAGGCTTGGCTTTATCAGCCCAAACGACAAAAGCTGTTTCAGGAAGCGCATCTGGTTTTACACTGCTACTATACACAACCAGTGGGCAGAAACGATGACCACGATAGTTATCCACCATTTTTATAACTTGAGCGTCTCGGTTTTGAAACGGCCCTTTATAAGTATCTGAAATAATCAGATCATATCGAAGTAAAGGATTTGCCGTTAGCTCAAATGCTTCGTCAAAATTGTCACAGGGATGAATGTCGACTTCTACTTGACATGAGGAAAACACTGCTGGGAAATCACGTTCGTACTGTATGAGATCATCTGGTTCGTCTTCAACCAAAAGTACTTGCAGTCTCGCAGTTATATTGCTCATAAACCCACTCTTTCTTCAAAGGATGCTTCAAAACATGCTCCAGACAATTTACCATCATCACGGTAAATCAATTTCCCATATGGCTCAATCACCTGTCTTGCAATAAACAGCCCCAAGCCCATACCATTTGGCTTGCGAGAGAACTCTTGGTCAAATATCATTTCCATGTCTTCTTCGGCCACTCCCGGGCCATCATCAGAAAACTTAACTCTGAATCCGTGTTTAAGCGCAGTTATTTGTATGTCTATCTTCCCGCCTTTTCCATCTCCATGATGTCGTGTGAGCCAGTAAATGCTATTATCAAGAAGATTCGCAATAATTTGACCAAAGTTTGAACGCGACATATGTGCTACCAAGGGTTGATTGGGAGCTCGCAGTTCACAAGTGATTTTTTGTTTTGCTATCAATGCTGCAAATAACGCCAAATTATCGCGTACTTCCTCTTGAATCACAAAAGTTGAAGGACGTCCGCGCTTCCCGGCAGCTCTAGGTATCATTTTTTCTCTGAGATTCCCAATCTGTTCAAGCCAAGCATTTATCTTTATAAAGGTATCTTCCAACTTCTTATGAGCGCCGTTGCCAAGCAGTTTATCCAAAGCATTGCTGTCAAATGCTCCCATTAATTGTTTTTCCAGATGCCCCACTTCACGAGAAGCCCTCCCAAGGGGAGCTCCAATTTCGTGAATTACAATATCGACAAGTTGCCCAAGTCCAGCCGCCATAAGTACACGAGAATAGTGATCTTGAAGGCGTTTGACACCTTCACGAATATCACTATCTTTTTGTTTAACCATCTTGCTGACAGGGTGAGCTTTTCCTAGTTGTTTGTCAGCTTCAGTTACAACTTCGGAGATATCGAACGGTTCATATAACGTTGACAATTCTTCTGGTTTTGTTTCTTCACGAGGACGTGCTGCGTACCGATCACTTTCAAGAAGATCAAGAATTCGGACAAACCACGTTTTTAACGCACTGTACTCATGATTGTGGACAAGGCCCTCACGCGTCGTACGATCGGTCAAGTTCGGATTATCGTCACGCGAGATACGAATCGCTGCAATGATTTGGTTGTTTGCAAGCCTACGCGTAGGCGTCTGGCGGCTTCGTGTGTCAAGACTTAGCCAATCTGTACCCATTTCACCATATGGATAAACACGAAAGCCATCACGGTAAATGCTAACCCCACAATACTCATTAAGAATTCGGCGAATTCCAATCATGGATTGGTTGAACTGTAGCATAAATGGCGAAAGCCCTGGCTTGTCTCTGTCCCAAGCCCTAATTTCAACTTCAAAGGATCCGCACAATACTGTTTCATCTTTACTACTAAGCTTCCTGTTATTAAAATCCTTAATTTTCTTTCCATCAAATTCGAGTTCGCCATTAAAAATTCCTTCAAGGGATAAATTCCCTGTTAATCGGTACTTTGGTTTGTTCGTTAATTCATGTGGCTGAACTTTTCCTGTCAGTTCGGGATGTCCTGGAATCGAAAGGTTAA
This sequence comes from Planctomycetota bacterium, assembly GCA_023139715.1. Taxonomy (GTDB): domain Bacteria; phylum Planctomycetota; class Phycisphaerae; order Sedimentisphaerales; family Anaerobacaceae; genus JAGLSG01. Next base: position 13,955 of record JAGLNB010000167.1, read on the forward strand.
TTTCAAAGTTTGTGGCTTCTTGTTGCTCGGAGTCAGTTTCGAAAGGTGATATCAATCTTGACAAGCGATTGTGTAAGGATTGAAAATCTTCTTCGAGCCAATGTTTTCTGGCATGAAGATTTGAAATTCCCAGAATCGTTCCATGTTTTAGCCCGTCAATTGTACCTGTCTCATAATCAAGTTTGATTTCGTCGAGATAGCTCTCATCATCAAACCTTCCCCAGTCCAGCAAGACTTCCACGCCTTCCGATTGATTTTTCTTCTTGGTCTGCATAAGAAGAGTTTTGCCTAAACGAGCGGCAGCAAATCGACCAATACCTTTTGCGCCAAGATACAATCTCTTTGCCGGCGAACGTTCCTTGTGTTTTTTTAGCACTGTCCCAGGTTCAAACCAACCAGTCTTAACTATTTCAAGGGTCATGCCCAAACCGTTATCTGAGATAGTCAGATTATTAGGGTCATCCGTATCAAAAACTACGGAGACGTGAGTGGCATCTGCATCATAAGCATTCTTAACAAGTTCCACTACGGCGACGGACTCATCGCTTATCAATTCATCGCCGAGAAGTGATATTACCCTCGCTCGTGGACGCATGATTATAGAACCGCTTTTTGGCATTTTTTCTTTAGGTACTGTCACAAAAGCATCTCCTTAACTTTTATAGCGATTGACTCTGCCATAAGAGGAGGCACGGCGTTTCCGATCTGTGCAAACTGAGCCGTCCTTGGTCCTTCAAATTTATAATTATCCGGGAATGATTGTATTCTGGCAGCCTCCCTGACGGATAGTGACCGCAGCTGTTTTTTGTCCGGATGAATATAATAATGGCCGTCTTTTGAAATATGAGCAACAACTGTATGCGAATAAGGCATATCTGCGGCTACGATTTTAAATCTGTCAACAAATGAATGCTGGTTTTTGTGTGTTTTAAGATTGTCTGGCAACTGATTGTAGTTTAATCTTTCTTTCTTTGAAGACCATAATTCAATAGCCTTTTTATAGATTTGTGAATCTCGTTTATTTAAAGGCCTTGTAATATGCTGAATAAGAAATTTTTCTTTTGTTCTTATCCCTGTTTTTCTCAGATATTCAGTTGGAGTTGTTTTATAGTCACCACCGAAGACACTTTCACCTGCTTGCAAAACAGGAAGATCTGAAAGAACATCTTTTACCGTAAATGAATGAGGCATTTTAGCGAATTCAGGATAAGCAAGCTTTAGGCGTTTTCTCCAGCCCATAAGTATCACTCTTTTTCTTCTTTGCGGAACCATAAAATCCGAAGCATCAAGCATCCTAAAACCAATTTCATACCCAGCTTTTTGGAAATACTTCTGTACATCTTCCCAGAGCTTCCCATTACCAGCCGAAAGTATTCCAGGAACATTTTCAAAAACAAACATTTTAGGTTGAAATTCTTTCAACAACTCGACGTAATACTTATAAAGTATATTTCTTGAATCACGCTTCATTCCATAAGGATCTCTTGCCCTCCCAACAAGAGAATATGCCTGGCACGGCGGCCCACCAATAAAAACATCTATGGTTTTTGTGCCGCTCTTTTTCATCCTGTTTTTAATGGTGGCAATGATCTCTGGAAGCGTCTCTTTGGAAATTGCCTGATTAATAACAGGATTGTCAGTTTTTGATATGTCTAAAAATTCTTCTCTGCTGATTAGTCCCTGTATATATTTTTGATAGTGTAGATTCATCTTAAGACTTTTGGTTTCCCAATAGACATGTCTCGTCTGAAGTGTTTGGCAGGCATAGTTATCCTTTTCAACATATGCGACAACTTCAAAGCCCTTTTTCAGAAAACCTTCAGAAAGGCCTCCAGCCCCGGCAAACAAATCCACAACAGTAGGTCTTTTCTTGCCCATAGATTGCACTAATACCCTTCCATGTTTGATCGCCCATATAATACCCACCCCCGCACTCTTTATCAAACCAAAAAAAATATCAACGACAACCCGACAAACCGGGACTTACGTTGCAAACCAACTCTCCCGCCCCAACCTATCGGGATAATGCTATTCTGAGAAGTATCGCTACGAAGCACGAGTCTGCATTTAATGAATAAAAACCAGCAACCAACGGAAGCAAAGGTTGCCTAATACCAGTCTATGTTTTTAGCTCAAAAAGTTAAGGGCAAGAGGAATCGTCGGATATTGAATCGGGGTGTCTTTCACTTGTAATTCTAATCAGATTTTAATCTAATGAAAGAATTGGCATAATAAAGCGTGAAAGGTTCAGATAAGGTATGAATTCTGAAGCTTTTTTCTTCTGGAGAGACACAACTTTTATCAGAGCATCGAGTTCAATAGCGGAAATTGACACTATTCAAAAACAAATCTACTTAGTTCATCATAAAAAATTACCTTCGGATTAATTGCCCAATCGTGGCACTTTAATCCCTACTAATTCACATAGATTTTAAAGACAAAAAATGCGAGCCAAGGTTATTACGCTCTAGACAGTTGTATTTTAAAGGAATAATTGAGTTTTTAATCATATTCTTCCAACTCAGTCCTTTTGTCCCATTCCTTGGCTTCTCTCTCGTAAGTGCTTGCAAGTCCTTCCAATATGGAAGCTGTGCGAGGCCATTTTATTCGCACCTTTTCTGCATAAGCTCGATATTTTTGTGATAAATCCCATTCTAGCTTACCACCCTTATCACGGCAAATAACACCTCGCTGATTATATTTGCCAACTTGGAAACCATCTTCAATAAATTCGCTTTGGACTTCCTCTAAAATATCTCGCACCTCAACACATGGCCATGTTCCATCTGTGGACTCTGGTGAACATGAAAGAATTTCTCCAATCCGACTGTCACATACACTGAGAAGCCCTGCTTCTTCCGCAAGTTTACGAGATTCTGTAATCCAAGTATATAGCATTACAGCATCGACATTCATTCCGTCTGCTGTTTTTTGTAATCCCGGAATTGAGTTAATACCTCGCAAAAGATGAAAGGCCTGACTTGCGAGTGCTTCATTTGTTTTATCTGAAGTTTTAGGAGACGATTCACCTTCTGTTTTAAAAAGCATTTTAAGAATAGTAAGAAACATTTCTGGCGAAGAAATTACTTGTTTATACAACACTTTAATGCCTCGTTTTGTATCTTGAAGTAATCGTAAATAGCTCCATTCAAGACCAGCCAATCTATTAGCGTCAGCATTCTGTGAGTCCAGATAAGTAAAAAGTTTCTCAACATAATAACGATACATTTGGCCTTTTTGTTGAGCATGGTTAGATTCTTCTCCAGCTTGCAAGGCAAAATCTAAGATATCCATTACCTGATCGGCTGATGGTTCTTTCGTAACTTTGTTTTTATGATGTTCATCAACTACCCTTGCAAGTAATTCAATTGAGGAGAATGGACGATGAAACTTTTTCCACCTATCAATTATCGTTTCCCATTGGCCAAGGCAATCTAATCTAACCTCAACATTCTGCCAATAAAGTTGTTTCGTTTCTTCACCCCATTTATCAACCTTTTCCCATAATTTCAAGGAAGAAGGTATGCTTAAAGCTAAATTTGCATATATCTCTGGAGACCAGTTTATTGTTAATGTCAAAATATCTTTGAGCCATTTATCTTTAGCTTGTCTATAGCAAGTGAAAGCAAAACATCTTCCAAACTGCAGTAAACTACTTTTGTTATATTGGTCAGGAGAAATAGATAGTGTTTTTTCAAGAAGCTCAACAATTTCATTTTTTTTAAAATTAAAACCAGCTACCGCTTGACCAACACATGCTGGCAGGATAGTTTCTTTAGACAGCCGTAATAGATCTGTTAATCCGCCTTGTTTATATACTTCAAAAACAGTTTTTTTTCGTTTCTCATCAATCCATTTATCCCATGTATCACCATAGCGTTCTTTGGGAGCATCCGGGTCATTAGGATCCCATGTGAAATACTGTTGATATCGCAGTACCACATCAGATGGTATAAATTTGCTACGAATCTTATCAAGTTCATTTAGTACCGATCGAGGCAAAGCCCAATCAGCATCTTCAAATCCTTTATGATGGGCAATTAAATTGTCTAAGGAGTGTTTAACGATTATTTTGTCTTCATCTTGCCAAGTATCAATATTTGTTTGATACAAAACTCTCGTAACCATCTCTCCAATTTCATCCCAGCCTTTCTGCAGTTCTGGATATGCTTCGACCAAGCTTGCCAATCGTCTTGGATTAGAGTCAGCCCACACGACCATCTTTTCAACAATAGCACGAATAAATTCCCAGTATTCTTTAATGGTTACTTTAGGCTCATTCACTTCTCCTCTATATTCTGGTTTTGGGTTGGGCGATGTCGTATCGTGTGAAGTTGGAAGTAGTTTAGTTGCAACACCCCAAGCAACATCAGGCGATGCTCGATACAATATTTCCAATGCTTTTGCTGCATCTCCCATTTTTTCATTATGCTGAGGACTCCACGGCAGTAAAATCGTAACAAGACTATTGTGAGGGTTATTTCCGCTAATAGTTTCAGGGGTATTTTCAGCTAACATTGCAAGAATTGTCAAAACTCTAGGAAAGTATTTATGCTGCCAAGCCAATCGCTCCAATGCCCATAACAAATAAACATGAGCACCGGTGGGACCAAAGATATTATTCTCAACTGAAGTATCTGGGAAAAAAAGTTTGGAATTTTGATTTAAAATTGCATTAAGAGAATCAAGAAAAACTTCGGGCGCTGCTTCTGCTAATTCAGAATATACATCAACAAATGATAACCAGCGACTTTGAGCATCAGGATGCTTTGGATTAAGAAGGCTCCTGATAATTTTATTAGACCACTCTTGTCCACCTGCCCGTACAATAGCCAATCTTGCAAGAGAATCTACAAGCCCTCTACGAAGGCTGCTTGAATACTTTCTAACTTTGCCAAGAATTGAGGCCATATATCGCTCAGATTCCTTTAAATCCAACGAAGGATCGCTCTCACCTACCACATTATTGATAACCTCATGGAAATCTTGCAGCATTGTTTCTGTGATTTTTTGCGCAAGCTGGCTCCACACAAAATCCTTCGATGCACAGAACCATTCAACACCTCGATGAATCCAAGGTCCACTTGGAAGTAACGCTGATTGCAGAAGGGTTTCAATATCACGATAATCCTTCCGTGATAGCTTTTCTATGATCTTTGTATCATTTTCATTATTACCAATCCATGAACCTGCCAACATCAATGACGCATGGGTTGTTGCATCTTTACGAGTTGCCCATCGGGGGATGGCAATAGACCCAGAACTGTGCAACCCACAGACATATGTCG
>JAGLNB010000168.1 GCA_023139715.1 Planctomycetota bacterium
TTACTTCTTCCTGATACATATTAAATTTTTTCTGTTTGTTAAATTGGAGTAATCTTTCCCATGCATCTCTAAATCGATTTGGCCATTTGCCGGGATAGCAATTTTTTTTGTGCCAAACAAATTCTTCCGTCCAAAGCCACCCTTGCTTTCTCATGGCAAGAATTAATTCCATGACATAAACACTGCGTTCTCCATTTACAACCTTTTCCTTAATATTTAAGATAAAAGTGCCGGTTGGTTTTAAAACTCTGAAAAGTTGTTCAGAGACAGGCAAGAACCATTCAGCATATTTATCAGGATGAATCCCGCCATAATTATTTTTACGCTGATCAGAATAGGGTGGCGAAGTAACAACCAAATCAACACAATTATCAGGAATATCTCTAAGAATATTCTTACAATCACCAAGATATATCTCTGTTTTAATTTTCATGTTTACACCTAACATAACATAGGAACTTTTATTGATTTTACGCTGCCACAGTGTTGATGTCAACAAGGCGTTTCAGGTGAGATTGCCGCAGTCGCTTCGCTCCTTCGCCCTTTAACAAACCCAGGACTTCGCAAGCTTAAATATGCTATTGAACACCAAAAAGGTCTCTGCCGCTTTTAATCATTGACACAAACTGCTAAACGCAATAATATCTCAACTTTTACAATACACAATAAATTACCATCTGCAATCTACGGATTACGAAAGGAGATTTTCAAAAAATGGCGGAAAAGAGAATTTACTTCTTCGGCGGCGGAAAGGCCGAGGGAAATGCAAAAATGAAAGAACTGCTCGGCGGAAAAGGGGCTAACCTTGCTGAGATGACAAAAATCGGCGTGCCGGTTCCAGCTGGTTTCACCATCGCTACTAAAGTCTGTAGTGAATACTACAAAAACAAAGGCAAATGGCCGAAAGGCCTGGCTGAGGAAATCGATAAAAATATCGCTAAACTCGAAAAGGCAATGGATGCCAATCTCGGCGATGCAAAAAAACCGCTGCTCGTTAGTGTGCGAAGCGGAGCTGCTGTTTCTATGCCGGGTATGATGGACACAGTTCTCAATCTCGGATTAAATGACGAAGTAATTGAAGGCATTATAAAGAAAACAAAAAATCCAAGATTCGCTTATGATATTTATCGCAGATTTATCGATATGTTCGGCGATGTTGTAATGGGATGCAGCCATGAATATTTTGAAGATGTACTGCATAAGGCAAAAGCAAAAGCAAAGGTTCAGCTCGATAATGAACTGACCGCAGAACAATTAAAAGACGTTGTTGATAAATATAAAGCTGTTTACAAAAAGCACGTTGGCAAAATGTTCCCTCAAACCGGCAAAGAGCAACTCACGCTGGCAATCAACGCTGTCATTAAATCATGGATGATAGATAGAGCCATCAAGTATAGAAAGCTTAACAACATAACCGGCCTTCTCGGAACAGCTGTTAATGTTCAGGCGATGGTCTTCGGAAACATGGGAAAGGATTGCGGAACAGGTGTCTGCTTTACACGTAATCCAAGTACCGGCAAAAAAGAATTTTACGGCGAATTTTTGATGAACGCCCAGGGCGAAGATGTTGTCGCCGGAATCAGAACGCCTGTAGAGTTGAAGAAATTGGCAAAGGTAATGCCAAAATGCTACAAGCAGCTGACAACTCTTATGACAAAACTGGAAAAACATTACAAAGATATGCAGGATATGGAATTTACCATCCAGGAAAAGAAGCTCTACATTCTGCAGACAAGAGGCGGCAAACGAACAGCAGCTGCAGCGGTTAAAGTTGCCGTAGATATGGTTGCCGAAAAAATGATTTCCCAAAAAGAAGCTGTAACAAGAGTTACGCCGGAACAATTAGACCGGTTGCTGCATCCAAGTTTCGACCCCAAAGCCAAGCGAAATGTTTTCGCAAAAGGCCTTCCCGCTTCACCTGGTGCAGCTGTTGGACAGGTAGTCTTCAACGCTGACAAAGCTGAAGAGTGGAACAAAAAAGGCAAAAAAGTTATTCTCGTTAGAATCGAAACCAGCCCGGAAGACATTGGCGGGATGGATGCTGCTGTTGGTATTTTGACAGCTCGCGGCGGAATGACAAGCCACGCAGCTGTAGTTGCTCGCGGAATGGGTAAATGCTGCGTAGCTGGTGTTAATGAACTGCACATAAATTACAAAACCAAAAAATTAACCGTTGGTAAACTGATAATCAAAGAAGGCGACTGGCTCAGTATGGACGGCTCAACCGGCGAAGTTATGGTCGGCCAGCTCGCTACGGTTGAAACAAAACTTAGCAGCGAATTCGGCAAATTTATGACAATTTGTGACGGCATTCGCAAACTTGGAATTCGCACAAATGCTGACACGCCCGAAGATGCAAAAAGAGCGAGAGCTTTTGGAGCTGAGGGAATCGGCCTTTGCCGCACAGAACATATGTTCTTTGAAGGCAATCGAATTTGGGCTGTTCGCCAGATGATTCTCGCAGCTGACGATTATGCAGATATGCTGGCCGAACTTGCTGCTGCTCAAAGCGATAAAAAATCTATTGAGAAAAAGTATGCAACTGCCAAGAAACAATTTGAAGGCGCATTGAAGAAACTTTTGCCGTATCAGCGAAGCGATTTTGAAGGTATCTTTACTGCTATGGCCGGACTGCCTGTAACTGTTCGTTTGCTTGACCCGCCTCTGCACGAATTTTTGCCGCAGGACAAAAGCAATCAGGCAGAGATGGCAAAGCGGCTCGGCGTAAAGCCGGCTGTTATAAAAGCCAAAGTTGAGCAGCTTCACGAATTCAATCCGATGCTCGGCCATCGCGGCTGCCGTCTCGCAATTAGTTACCCAGCCATCGGCCGTATGCAGGCAAGGGCAATTATTGAAGCCGCTTTGAACGTCAAGAAAAAAGGCAAAATCGTTCTGCCGGAAATAATGATTCCGTTGGTTGGCTCGGTTGAAGAATTGAAGCTCGTTAAAGCTGACATTCTCGATGAAATCAAAACTGTTTTCAAAGAGCGAAAAGATAAAATCAAATATATGCTCGGTACAATGATTGAGGTTCCGAGAGCCGCACTTACCGCTGACGAAATTGCAAAGGAAGCGGAATTCTTTAGCTTTGGAACAAACGATTTAACGCAAATGGCTATGGGCTTTTCACGTGACGATGCCGGCAAATTCCTCGGCGATTATGTTGACAAGGGAATTTATACTGCTGACCCGTTTGCAAAGCTTGACCAGACCGGCGTTGGCAAACTGGTTGAGATGGGCACTAAGCTCGGCCGCAAAACCAGGAAGAAATTGAAGGTCGGCATTTGTGGCGAGCATGGCGGCGAACCGGATAGTATTGAGTTCTGCCATAAGGTAGGAATGAATTATGTTTCCTGCTCACCGTTTAGAGTTCCGATTGCGAGATTAGCTGCAGCTCAAGCGGCAATTAAGTAAATCGTATTGCGTATATCGCCTGCCCTGAGCGCAGTCGAATGGGTGATGCGTATTGCGTGTTTTGTTGCTCGTTGTTTCCGCCTTCGCTAAAGCTATGGCGGACGAGAGTTGATAGTTGATAGTAAAGAACAAGCCCTGCTGATTTTCAGCAGGGCTTGTTTTATTGGAAATTGACAATAGTTTCAGTTCGGGGGATAAAGTCTCCCTGCAAACTGCCCCAGCCACAGGTGCTGGGGCTAATCAAAAAAACAACCGAAAATAATGTCATCAGCAACCAGTTATAAATTGTAAAAAAACAATATATAATCTACCATCCAAGTTATGTCGAAAATCGTTGGATATATGTTGACGTGGACAACATACGGCAGTTGGCTGCCGGGCGATAAAAGAGGATACGTAGAAAACGGCAAGATTCTATCGGGCGATGAAAGTATTTTGCAGAGGAATAAAGAACGGCAGAAATCAAACAATGTAAAACTTAATTCAAAAGAAAAACAAATTGTAAATAAAGCTGTTTTGTCCGAAGCAGAAAAAATCGGCCAGCAAGTAGAAGCACTGGTAGTTTATTCAAATCATATTCATATACTCACACGTCCTCACAAAAAATCACTTGAAGAAATAGTAAGCAGATATAAAAGTATAACTACCAGAGCCCTTTGGGGAAATGGCCGGATGGGTCGAATATGGACAAAAGGTTATGACAAGCGATTTTGTTTTACGGAAGATGATATTAAGAAAAGAACTCAGTATATTAGAAATCACAAACATTAGCCCTGCCAACACTCCTGTCCTGAGCAAAGCCGAAGGAGCTTTGGCAGGGTTGATTAGCCCCAGCACCTGTGGCTGGGGCAGAATAATTTGAACATTTCAGATTAGGCCGTTTATATGCATAATAACCAACTTAATGCCATTTATCAATAAACAGGAAGTCAGAAAAGATGGAATAAAAAATCGTGAACTATAATAACGTTTTGAAATATAAAAAGCGCTGATTTGCTCAATTGGCAATGGCATATTGACAAAAAGGGCAGTTCAGATACAATAGAGCAGATTCGAGTTATTAGCTTTTATGGTGAGAGTAGCTCAGCTGGTTAGAGCACTGGATTGTGGATCCAGGGGTCGCGGGTTCGACTCCCGTCTTTCACCCTTAGCATAATTTCAGAAAGTGTGGCATTTTAAATTGTCGGCTGAATGAATTATGCGATTTAAGGGATGAGAACACGCCTGATGCGCAGCAGCAGTAAGCGGGTTTGACACGCCGAAGGCAGGCCTCGTGTCTTTCGAGACACGAAGCGAAACGGAGAAGCCCCAAAGGGAAATCTATTTTTAATAGACCCTTCGATTCGGCTACGCCTCGCTCAGGGTGACAAATCGAGATTGCCGCGGCCTAAAAAAACGGCCCCATCGCCAATTGAGCGAATCAAACGCCACCAAATCGCATTTAACACAGCTGAAAAACTGCGAAAAGCAAAACGATTATAACCAGCAACGCTTGCCCTCCGTAGCTTGCGAAGGAGGGAACAACCCTTCGACTGTGCTCAGGGCAGGCCAGCAACTACCCCCCCCCCAAAAAAAAAATCCGTGAAATCCGTGGTTAAATTTATGCCTTTTTAATCAGTGAAATCTGGTTCGACAAGCTCACCATCTTCAGTGTAATCTGCGATTAAACAAAACAAAAGGGTGAAAAGTTTAAAACATAGATTGCCGCGGCCAAAGGGCGGCCTCGCAATGACAACAAAAAAAATCAGCGAAATCTGTGAAATCTGTGGTTAATTTTGTACCCTAAAAACCTCTGTGTTCTCTGCGGCCTCTGTGGCTAATTTTTCCGCTTTTTTAATCAGTGAAATCAGCGGAATCTGCGATAAATTTCGCGCTCTAAAAACTTTCCAAAACGATTGATTTAAAAAAAAGAGGCTGTGAAAAAACTGGTTCATTTTTGAC
>JAGLNB010000169.1 GCA_023139715.1 Planctomycetota bacterium
GCATAGCAAGTTCGCTGTCTCCCTGATTATCAGCAAACTGATTTCGTACCATTTTGCCGTATTCACTGCCGGCAAATTTTGACAGTTTTTTAAGGTACTCTTCGAGCGAGATTTTTTCTTTTAGCGTCGTTTTATTTTCCCTTTTCGTTTTATTACCATTTTTCGTTTTGAGCGTTGCTTTATTTTTTTTCCAGCTGACATAGCTGCGCCAAGCGAATCCATATTGAATCCACCTGAAAATAAACTTTTAATCGCACCCATTTTTCCGCCGCCGAGTTTTTTCAGCATATCTCTGCTGCGGGTAAAGGTTTTAACAAGGCCGGAAACATCATTTGTCTGTACGCCGGCTCCGGCTGAAATCCTTCTTCTTCTCGACGAATCTATTATATCCGGCTTGCGTCTTTCGGCAAGTGTCATTGAGTGAACAATTGCTTCCATCTGGCCAAATTGTCCGTCATCAAAATCCATATCATCGAGCTGACTGCCCATTCCGGGCATCATTTTGAGCATATCTTTCATTCCGCCCATTTTTTTAACGGCCTGCATTTGTTTTAAGAAATCGTCAAAGTCGAAACTGCCTTTAGCCATTTTCTTTTGCAGTTTTTCAGCTTCTTCAACCTCGAAATGCTCATGAGCTCTTTCGACCAGCGTTACAACATCACCCATTCCGAGAATTCTGCCGGCCATTCTGTCGGGATGAAATTCTTCGAGCTTGTCGAGTTTTTCGCCAACGCCGATAAATTTAATCGGCTTGCCCGTTACTGCCTTTACACTAAGGGCTGCTCCGCCGCGAGCATCACCATCGAGCTTGGTTAAAATAACGCCATCGAGTTCAAGCAGTTCGTTAAATTCTTTGGCTGAATTGACCGCATCCTGGCCGGTCATTGAATCGCATACGAGATAAATCTGATGAGGATTGACGGTTTTGGCTACATCTGCCAATTCGCCCATCATATCTTCATCGATGTGCAGTCGGCCGGCTGTATCAAGAACAACAACGTCAAAACCATTTTT
>JAGLNB010000017.1 GCA_023139715.1 Planctomycetota bacterium
CTATCGGTGTAAGTACTACTGCCAATAAAAGAGAGCCAAGATATACAGCCAAATAGGTTTTCATTTTTTAATTGTTAAATTTTAATTACGGCAAATTTGTTTCTTCACTATTAAAACCGTTTGGGTCAACGGAAAGTTCCACTAAAAGGTTTTCAGCTGCTTTCATTTGCGGACGCAATCGAAGGCAGATTCTCAGTTCGCGTATTGCCTGCCTTATCTGCTTTGTCTTCGCCAGCTGCCGGGCCAAATCAAACCGCCAGTACACACGGCTATAGTCCATTGCCAGTGCGCGGTTATAATATTCTATTGCTTTGGCAGTTTTTCCATGCTTACTGTAAATGCCGGCCAAAGATGCGACATCGTTAGCGGTTACATCCGGCTTAGCACATTGCTCTTCCAACAGTATTTCCATTTTACTCCAGACCTGCTCGGCCAAATCGTCATACTGCATCTCCTCGAGCATATTGGCAACGTTTCTTAAACGGCCGATATTTTCACCAGCTGCCAAAATAGCAAGATTCGGCCGACTCAAATCGTTAATATATATATTTGCAACATCTCTGAAAAATCTATGGTCAAGTGCTATCGCCCTGTCGAATTTCTCAACACACTCATCGCCCCTGGCCCCGGCAACATCAAGCCAGCCGGCAACAAAGCAGGCGATGGGGTCGCAGGGAGCGAGAAGATAGCCCTTTTTTATTTGTTCTGCTCCGCTGTCATCACCAAGAACAAATTTTTGAATTTGACCAACCGTACTATAAGCAGGCCCATAGGTGGGACAAACCATTCTGGCCTTGTTAAACTTATCAATGATATCGCGAATAGCCGGCAACAGTTCCGGCGAAACAACCGGCTCATCAGCATCAATCTGAGCTGTTTGATTTAGTAATCGCCAGCGGTAAACATTTAGCCAATACTGATATTTTATATTGTCCGGCTGCAAAGAGGCGGCTTTTTCTGCATAGGAAATTAATTCTTCGTATTCGGCTTGCGACCCCTGCCAGCGATTATCTATAATGTTATTTTCTATAACCTGTGCCTGTTTCCATGTTTTCTCTGCAAGTCGATAATTATCAGCTCCAATAGTCATCCATATCCAGATTGCAGCTGCGGCAATCAGAAAGGTTTTGCGCATCCATAGATTTGTACTAACTTTTTTGGCCGCCACTTTTTTATTTTGCCCGACAATACTCAATAGTAACGCACAAAATATAGCAGTCAAAAAAGAATTGGCCGGCAGGTGCTGACCAAAATCACTCAAGCTGTTAATCAGTATTGCGAGAATACCAAATCCCAATCCATACACCGCTGAATAAACGGGCAAACTGTTTTGCGTTCTGCTTCTCCGAATATTTCTTGCGTAATTTATACAAATTATTATTCCAAAAACTATAAGCGAGCCCAATCCAATCAATCCAACTTCTTCAGCTGCCTGGGCATATTCATTTTCAGCGTGCGCAACAAGAGTTGTTATCGTTGAGTGGTCAAACATAGGGTAAACCACCGAATGCGTTCCAAGTCCTGTTCCAAAAATCGGAAATCTCGAAAATATAACAGCTATATCTTTTAATATCTGCAATCTGCTGCTGCCGGAATCACGAAAATCCCTGAGCGTTGCCAGCCGGTCATAGACAGCATCGAAACCAATATACAAAACACAGCTGAAAGCAATCAGCACCATCACAACTATTATCCAGCCGTTTC
>JAGLNB010000170.1 GCA_023139715.1 Planctomycetota bacterium
TTAACTGTTAACTTGTCAAAGAACAGTGTTTGTACTTTAGCGGCCAAAAGCAGATAATGCCTGCGACCATTAGATACAAACAGCGGCCAAGTAAGCGTGTAACGTTCTTAACTTGTCCGCCACAAAAACGCTATGATAGGGTTAAAAAAAACAATAGTCAATAGTGCAATTGAAAAAAAATGAAATTTTTTTATATTATGTAATGTTGGAAAAATGCACTATTGCGGTGATGGCCGTAAAACACTTATAATGGGGCAAAATACACTTTTTACAGAACGGAGTAATTTGTATGGTTTTAACGAAACGATTTGAGTTTGAAGCAAAAGGCAATTGCGATATTATCGATATTACGCCAAAAGTTAACAAAGCTGTGGTTGAATCAGCTATTAAAAATGGCGTTGTTACTGTTTTTGTTGTTGGCTCAACTGCTGCAATTGCAACAACTGAATATGAGCAGGGACTGGTAAATTATGATATCAAAGCAGCGTTTGAAAAAATAGCTCCGGCAAACGGAAATTATGAGCATGAAAAAACATGGCACGATGATAACGGCCATTCACACGTTGCAGCTTCAATGCTGGGGCCATCTTTGAATGTTCCATTTATAGATGGCCAAATGACGCTCGGCACATGGCAGCAGATTATACTTGTCGATTTTGATACGCGGCCGCGAACACGAACTATCATCTGCCAAATACTTGGCGAATGAAAAAATAAAACCATTTTATAACATATGCTATCTTGGGTCAGGCACTTGCTGCAGGGCTATAACATTTATAAAGCCGTCAGAAGTATAGGCATCGCTTCTGTCGAAAATAGCTATGTATCTTTTTTGCGGGCCGTTTGTGCCGATGCGAACAAGAATATAAGCTGTATAAACATCACTGCGAACCGTAACAAGATTGCTTATCCGTGAGAAAATAATATCCCGCTCCTCAAAATCATTTTTGGCTCCATCTTCCTCATTATAACCAGGCGTCAGGTCAGGGAAACCATCTATGTCATTGGGATGGGTAGTGTTAAGTGCATACCAATGCATACTATAATCATCATTACTGCTGCTTTTATTTATTACCGTTGCCAGTTCGCCGATACTTTCAAAGCCGGCGGCTTCTCTGATTCTGTAAACTCCGGTTGCCCTCCATCGGCCGATATTAGGGTCAGAGTCGTTATAATAATCTATTGGCTCTTCGAGTTTATCCCTGTACGCAACGATGGCTTTGGCAATATCTTCTCTCATCCAGGGCAGCTGCGCTATAACATACCACGGAGCAGTATTGATATTTATTCGGCCGGGAATTTTTAGTTCATCACTTGGAAGTGGATGTTCATTTGGAAGTGGACATTCATCAGTATCGCCATCGCCATCGTTGTTAATATTGTCGCTGGCCGGGTCGAAAACTGTTATGTACTGGAACAAATTGTGATAGTCGGGGTCGGCGAGATCAATGCGAATAAGCTCTTCCAAATCTTCTCTGCTGTAATTTTTACCTCTGGATACAAATTTTAATGTCTCTCCTACTGTACGCGAGTAAGAATTGTAGTTTGCATAAATGCCGTTTGCATCGTTCGGCTCATTGACATCGTATGGATTGTTTGGGTCGTTGGGCTCAAACGGAGTAATGGTGTTGGGATCATAAATGCCGTTGGCATCGTTTGGTTCATTCATATCCAATGGGTCGAACAGGTAGTCGTGTGGGCCGATAGTCCAGATTCGAGATATATCGCCAACTGTTACTAAATCTCCAAGGTAGCCGCTATTGGAATCCCACGGCATAGCAATATCAATCTCCGGCATAGGATTTGGACTGCTGGTGCCAAAGTGTTTTTCGCCGAGCGGAGAATCATTTGAAT
The DNA here is from genome assembly GCA_023139715.1 of Planctomycetota bacterium. Lineage (GTDB taxonomy): Bacteria > Planctomycetota > Phycisphaerae > Sedimentisphaerales > Anaerobacaceae > JAGLSG01. The sequence goes on from JAGLNB010000170.1 coordinate 1,855, forward strand.
CTCTTATCATGTCGGGATAAACCACATACCACCAGCTATTATCCTCCATATCAAAATTTCGCTTATAATACCTGACTCCGAGGTTTGGGTCAGCACGATTATCCCAGTCGTTTTGGTCCCACCTGACCCAATCTTTGTAAATCAATTGCCGGTCGACATAAATGTCATTCGAAATTGTATTACTATCCGCTTTAACCCTGCGTTTAATAGCGAGGTTTCTGGAATCCACAATGTTTGGGTCAATGCTGATGTTAGGGTCGGTGTGTATTATGTTTGGCCCATTCAGATCGTATGTGACGGCATAATCGATTGATAATATCAGGTTTGGTTCTGATAGTGTCCAAGTGCCAGCTTTTATACTGAAAGGGATATCTTCTGCATTGTTAAATAGGATGTCATTTACGTTGTTGGGACTGTGGATGACGTAGTAATCGTTCGGATCCATATCCGGGAGTGAAAGCAGCTGAATCTCAGCTATAACCGTGCTGTTGTTATTAGGTTCGTTTGCGTCCATATTTTCATTGTAATCAGTAACAAGCAGCACAAAATCATCCATTGGTATATTCACATCGAACGGATTAAATAATTCCACTGCATAATAGTTTGTATTTTCATTGGGGTCGTAATTGGGGTCATTTGCGTCTTTCGGATTGGCCGGGTCGTTAGGGTCATTAGGGTCTTTGCTTGGGTCATAAGGGTCAATCCATATACCGATTTTGGTTATAACCGGATGCGGCTCAAGACCGTAAAAATATTCCATATTGCCACCGTAATTGTTGGGGTCTGGCTCAAGTGTTTCCATTTTGACAGAGGTAACATCGGATTCATGGTCGCGCAGGTCAACGATATTTACAGCGAGCTGTGCGAATTTTTCCCGCATTCGATTTTGAGCGTAAGAATCGAGATTAGGGTCGATACATTTTGTGAACTGGTCGTATAAATCTATAGCTTTATTATAGGAATTAGGTTCGTTATAGTTATCGCTGTCGTTGTCTAAGTCATTTGCATCTATATTTATATTCAGCATTATGTAGCCATCAGGGTCGATGATTCTATCCATATTGTAATAGGTCAGCAGATGCCTGAAATCGGATTCGTCATTACTGTCGCAGGGGTCTGTAATTCTGTATTGCCAATTATCAAGTCCTCTGTCGAGTGTATCATTGTGAGTGTCGTAGGGTTCGTCTACATTTCTGCCGGAATTCAATCCTATTGTTTCATCCCAAACATCTTCTATTCTATTAAATGTTCTGGAATTTATGCAGAAGCGGTATCGCAGTTCCAGCTCATCGGAAATATCAAAGGGCGTATAATCGTTGTTGTCACTTCCTACTCGCCAGATAAAATCATCCTGATAATCCAGAAGTTCTCCATCAGTTGGATTTGGTATGCCGCGGGCAGAACTTATATCGTTGATGTCGTCGTTTCCTCTGGCAACAGCTGCGAGATTTATTTGTGTCTGGCTTGAGCCGTCAATTCTTTCGGAGTTTGTTTCGTCGTTTGGGTCGAATTCGTAGCTCGTATTTATATTCAGCATTGCGCCATTGTCGATAATTCTGATAGCTGCATAAATTGGTTTGCCTTTGTTTGTGGTAATGTCGTTAAGCTGAATCCATTTTGAATCTGCTATTCCATCACCGTCGGCATCAGCTGAAATCCCATCTGTAGCCAAGTTTCCGTTTTCATCCAGAAATTTCCCATTTGAGTTTACCTTGATTTCAGGATATTCTCTGACGACATCATCTGTTGATAATCCTTCTGGTTGAACCTCAACATCACGCCGTGCATTTTGGCCCCATTCATCATATATGTAATTTGTAATATCGCTGATTTGCTGCCAGTGATAATCATCTTTTACGTTGTTGGGTGTCCCATTATCGCCAATATAGTATGGTTCTATGCTGGCCAGCCAGGCGTTGTTGGAGTCGGGGTAATCATAATATTCTTCGTCCGGTTCACCGGGCAAATCAGCAGTTAGTTCTCTCGATATTATCGCAATAATGCTGTCAACAGCGAGATTAAGCTCTTTGTTTTCCGAGATGGATGATGTTGAAATTTTTTCCACTCGTGCAGCCATCAAAAACATCACGCCGATTATGGCAAGCAAGCTCGTCATAACAACCGCAAGTATAAAAGCTGAACCAGCGGTTTGTTGCTTATTTTTTTTGTTCGATATTTTATTTTTATTATGCTGCATTTTGTATCTCACATTCTGTTTTTCTTTTAACAACTAACAACGAGCAACTAACAACGATTTTTTTACTGTTTTGATAGATGAACGATATGCGTAAATCGTTTACCGTTTTTTATAATGCCTTTGGAGTCATACAACGTGAACATAAACTTAAAAGCGTTTGTGGTAAAATCTGTTTCAAGGTCATCCGCATTTTTCGGCAGCCAGTCAAGTTTACCATCATTCCAGTTGGCATATTGTACTGTGAAATCATCCACGCCTTTGGCCATATACATTACGAGGTCGTCCGGCTCGTTGATGTCCATTCCCGGGCTTTCTGTCCAGTCGTTCGGATTGCTAAAAGGAGAGTCATTTGCCCATTCGGACAGGGAATAATCGTAATACTCACTTGGGTAGTTTACATCCGAATTTGGCAGGGTCGAATCCGAAGTTAATATCATTTGTCTTCGCAGTAGTATTTTATCTTTCGGCTCCTGAGTGGCAGATTCATATGCCAAGCTGTAAAATATACTTGCCGCATTACCGCAGATTGTATCGCCATCATATTGTTTAGTGGTTTGGAAATCACCCGTTGCAAGAAATGCTAATTTATCCGACCGCAGGGAGCCGCTTTTTTGAGTAACTAATGTTAAAGGTGTTGTTATTGGTGCGAGTCCTTTAAGGTCGCTGCTCAATTGGTCTGTTATAGCTCGCAGTTTCTGCATTATTTCAGCATTAGCTGTCGCTATGCGATAGCCGTCTATGCTGGCTGTGAAAATCACGCTCGAAAAAGATATTACCATCACCAACAGGCCAATAGCTACCACTAATTCGATTAGCGTAAAGCCATTATTTATTATTCGTTTTTTATTTTTTATATTTTGCATAATTAAAATCGGATTAACTTTTGATATACAGCTATGCAGGGGTATCTTCCGCCATTTACCGGCGGCGGAACAACCCAGACGTAATCTGGTGTAATGTCTGGATTCCATTTTCTATCGAGTAAAATTGTATCAGCGGGAGTAGCCGCATATCTTTCCAGTACCCGGTATATTTCACCCGTTTCATCATCAACTATGGTATAGCCGTCGTTAATAAAACTTTTTTCGTTAGATTTTTTTATCCGAAGCTCATTGTTTCCAAGTCCTCCAGGTTGCTCGACTTCAACTTTAACCGGCAGGGGCCAATCAATTTCAGCAGGTGTTGGCCAGCTAACTTCACCATCGCTGTTCTTGTTGTAATAATTCAGATTTGGGCTGGTTCTTCTGCTTACAAAAACCGTTACCTGAACCAGTGGGTTCGGATTACTTGTAGCATTGTACTCCTCCGTGAGTCTGCAAAGAGCTGACCAGAAATACTGCTTTTTTGAAACGTCTATATTGGGGTCGGATGGATAAGCAAATACGTCAGCGTCAACATCAGCTGTTGCTGGAAAAATATCACTGTCGTTAAAATCTTTAAGCTCGTTTGTTTTTAACTCATTTGGGTCTATGTTATCATTTATTGTATTCGGGTCGCCTACTGCATATAATCGTACCTTTGCAAAGGCCTCATCAGCTACAACAGCGGCGGTTGTTCGCTCGGTTGCGATTGTTGTAAAATGAATAGCTACTGGAAAAACGCCGGCTATAAAAATCATTCCAACAGTCAGTACGCCAATCGCAAGCAGAACTTCTGTTAGTGAAAAGCCGGATTTTTTGTATTTGTATTTCATTTATTCTATCATTGTTCCTGTGTAGGGATTTATGTAAATAGGAACCAAATCTTCTAAGTAACCGCTCCACCGATTGCCTGCCTCTAATTTTTTGAGTTTTGTCCTGTCGTAAATAATAAATTTATTCCTGCTCGGTTCTTCATTCAGGCCATCAGAAGGATAATCGTCTTGAACAAACATCGCGTTCCCATTTTCAACGTCTGTTTGCGTGTTAAAAATATCATCTTTGCTATTACCACTTGAAGTTTCACCATTTTTATTTCTTGCTCGTACCTGATGTATAACAAGTTTCCCTGATGGTGAAAAAACGACTGAAAATGTAGTAGTATTTTTAAGTTCTGGTTCTTGGTCAATATCCGTGTTATTTCCTATAAGGTAAAGATCCATTACTCCGGCTGAATCCGGCAGTTTAATTGGCTCTAATCCATCAACTGCACGAAAACCATTGGTCAAATTTGTACCATTTGGTCTGTCGGTATTGTCATGTACGATAAAAATTATATATTGAGAAGTGTCTTCGAGTGAGTTGTTGGGGTCATATATTTTTTGGAATCTGACTCCTGCGTAACGCTGTTCTTTTGCAGCTATTGCTCGAGCTGATGCCAATGCACCGTTTATCAGGGTTTTTGCGCTGCCCTGTGATTCGAGTGAATCAAGCAGTGTGCGCATAGCCGGCAGGCCGAGAGCGCCAAGAACGGCTATCGTTGCAATGACGACCGTCATCTCCATAAGCGTAAGACCGGAATGGGTTCGTAATTCATTGTTCATTGTTTTTTTCGTCATTGCGAGGCCTGTTTTTAGGCCGTGGCAATCTCATTTGTTAAGTTTAGATTGCTTCGCTTTGCTCGCAATGACAAACTCCAGACATCTATTACTTCTGTTTTCTGTATTCTCAAAAGTTTGTAATATCATCTCTTGTGCCGTAGAGGCCGTCGGCTCCGGCCGAAATAAGTATGTATGAGTCCGGTCGATATGGCCAATCTATCGTTATTTGTGAATCGTAAATTCCACCGATTCCATTAGAATAAAAATTGGGGTCAGTAAGCGCGTGGTCAACATCACTTTCTGAGTCGTTTTCTTTGACTTTATCTAAAGCAATGAGAGGGCTGTTGTCAGTATAATCGTAAATGTCAGCAGCAACTTTTGTTGACGTATCTGCTCTGTAATAGAGTATTGGTGTGCCGGCTTTAACGGATTTATTGTTGACAGTTGTTTTTCTTACGCCGAACGTATCGCAAAGAACAAAGGTGTTTGGGTCGAACGCAGCATTAAATAATTGGCCGAGATTGAATGCGTTGGCTGTAGCAAGTTCAAGATAACGACCTCTTCTTTCTTCAAGATTTGTTGTGGGGTACTTACCTCCTCCATTTGCTTTCCATTCTGATTCAGGATGAAAGCCGAGCAAATCCCAGCCGAGCAGGGCTTCGGACAGCATTTGAGCGCCGGTATAAGCGGAACTATTCATATCTGACGGCGGGTAATCGCCGTAATCATTTCTAAAAGCTGTCAGAGCAAGTGCTATATTTGCCAGCCGAGCTTTTTGAGCTGACTCCTTTGCGACTCTGCGAACCATATTTGCCGAAGGTAGAAGGATAGCAATCAAAATCGCAATTATCGTAATTGCGGTCAGCAGTTCAACAACCGTAAACCCGTGTTTTCCGTGTTTCATAGTAATCACCTTTTGTTTAGCTCTTTATCTTTTTTTCACCTGTCCGACATAGCCCGTCAGGGCGAAGGCGGATTGTTCATAGTTCATTGAAAGAAACAGATTGCCACGCCGACCAAAGGTCAGCTCGCAATGACAAAAAAAACTACGAATTACCAACTGTTTTAATCACTGAAATTGTATATATCATCCGGTGTGCCGTAGAGGCCGTCATAGCCGGCTGAAAGCAGAATGTAAGAATCCGATTTACGCGGCCTTCCGTTTGCTATGTTAATTTTGTCATCGTTTATCTTGTCATAAAAGTATGTTATTACATCACTGGCACCATTTGCTGAATCCATGGGGTGATTGGCATCGGTATCAAATGATACGCCAAGCCCTACCAACTCGTCATTATCTGCGTAATTGTAAATATTACTAGTGGCACCTATGGTTCCACCATTAGTAGTTGTGGGGTTGGTTGTGCCGGATGTCTTGGCTTTGTAGTAGAGGATTGGCATACCAAGTTTTCTTGCCCCATAATTGCCGAGATTTGTTGTGTTTGTATAAACATCGCACAAAACAAATGAATTCGGGCCGAAGGGAGTAGTGGCAGCATATATGTTTTCCATGGCATACGCATTGGCATTATTGAGCTGAAGATATGGTCCTTTTCTTGCTCTCAGATTGTCTGTGTCAGCGTTGTCATAGACAGTTGTACCGACGGCATCATCACCATCTGCCATAAAATCTGAATCCGGATGAAAACCGAGTAAATCCCAGCCAACCATAGCTTCAGCCAGTTTCATTGCTCCGCAATACGAAGTGCTATCTGCGTCTTCTTCGCCGGAATTGGGATAACCGTCAAACTCGGTCTGGAAAAGCTCCATAGCAACGTCAATACTATGAAACTGAGCGTGCTGGCGAACTGAGCGTGCAAATTGGCGAACCCTATTCAAAGATGGAACAAGCAAACTAATCAAAATTACGATGACACTCATAACAGTTAATAATTCTATAATCGTAAAAGCTTTTTTCCTGCCGAATTGTTTAATTACTGTTCTCACTTTTATTCTCCTTAAATTATTTCATTTTATATTTGGTTAATTATTTTTTACATGCCTCCCAGACTGCTTATAACCTGTATCATCGGAAGGAACACAGCCATAACAATAAAAGCAACAGCTACGCCGAGCACGATAATCATAACTGGTTCAAGCAGCGACATAAGCGAGGCCACGAGAACATCGACCTGCTCGTCATAATTGTCAGCTACTTTTACGAGCATTTTATCCAGATCGCCTGTTTCTTCGCCTACCGAAACCATATTTGTAACAATCAGGTCAACAGTTTTGGATTGTTTTAACGGGCCGGCGAACGTATCGCCTTTTCTAATAGAATTATGAACTTTCTTCAGCATATTCGAGAAAACTTCGTTGCCTACCGTATCACTGGTAACATTAATTGCATCTAAAATTGGTACGCCGGCACTGATTAACGTTCCGAGCGTTCGTGTCCATCTCGTAACAGCTACTTTGCTGCCGATTTGGCCGACCACCGGTAATTTCAGACTTATTGTATCCAAAACTAATTTTCCGGTGTGAAATTTTGCTATCGTCTTGAGCATCATTACGAAGACAAATGGTACGCCCAGTAGAACGAGCCATCCAAAATCATTTGCAATCCAGCCGCTTATGCCGAGTACAGCTTGGGTTACAGGGTTCATCTCTTCGCCGCCTGACATTTCGGTTAATACTTCGCTGAATTTTGGTATCACATATTTCATCAAGCCGAGAAGAATTGCAAAAGCGGCACCTAAAACCGTTAGCGGATAAATCATTGCGCTTTTTACTCGTGATTTTAGTTTTTGTGCCTTTTCCATAAAGTCCGCTATACGAGACAATATAAGGTCGAGAACACCACCTGTTTCGCCAGCTGCGACCATATTCACGAAGAGCCGGTCGAAACTTTTCGGAAATCTGCCCATTGCTTCCGACAGAGTTGAGCCGCCTTCAATATCGTCAGCCACATAACCAATAACTTTTTTAAATGTTCCGGCCTTCTGCTGTTCCTGCAAAATACGCAGAGACCGCAAAATCGGCAGGCCTGCATCCTGAAGAGTTGAAAGCTGTCTTGCGAATTGTGTTATTAATTTCACCTTGACTCTTCCGCCGGCACCGCGTCTTTTTTTCGGTTTGGTAATAGCTTTTATAGCGGATTGTTTTGCTGCACCGCGAGCACGAACCTTTGTTGGAAAGTAGCCCATATTGCGAACTTTGCTTATTGCTTCTTTCTGGCTAAGGGCTTCAACTTCGTTTTTTATTTCCACACCGTTTGCGTCAAGCGCTGTATATTGAAAAGTTGGCATTGCAGATGCCTCCTATGTAAGAATTACAACTTGTTGTTTTTATCCTTCTGACATTGTTTCTTTCAGTATTTCATCTATTGTAGTAGCGCCGTCATAAAGCGCAGCTAATCCATTTTCTCTTAATAATCGCATGCCGGATTTTTGAGCGGCTGCACGTAGGACGTTAGTTGATGCCTGGTTCATAATCAGTTCACGCAGTTCATCGTTCAGCATCATGATTTCAAAAATAGCCATTCGACCCTTATATCCGGTGCTGTTACATTTGTCACATCCACGTCCGTAATAAATATTTTTGCCCTTAATATCATCCGGTGTAATGGAAAGTTCTTTTAGCTGGGTTTCGGTCGGCTTAAACGGCGTTTTGCAATTTGTGCATATTTTTCTTACCAGCCGTTGTGCAACAATGCCTTCTAATGTTGCGGTAATGAGAAATGGTTCTACGCCGAGATCTAAAAGTCGTGCAATTGAACTTGGAGCGTCATTTGTATGCAGCGTGGTAAACACAAGGTGTCCGGTTAATGATGCCTGAGCTGCGATTTCAGCCGTTTCAAGGTCGCGGACTTCGCCGACCAGTATAATATCAGGGTCCTGCCGCAGAATTGAACGCAGACATTTTGCAAAGGTAAGGCCTATTTCCGATCTCATTTGTATCTGAACAAGGCCGTCAATGTCGTATTCAACAGGGTCTTCAGTGGTGATTATTTTTCTCTCAATATCGTTAAGCTCCGTCAGGGCAGCATAAAGCGTAGTAGTTTTACCGCTACCGGTGGGGCCTGTAACAGCTACAATCCCATTTGGTTTGCGGATGAGCCGATGAACCAGAGCCAGGTCTTCCTGTCTAAATCCTATTTTTTCCAAATCCAAATCAACCTGCGTTCTATCAAGAACACGAAGCACAATGCTTTCTCCGAACATAGTAGGCAAAACACTAACACGTAAATCAATTGAGTTACCCTGAACGGTTAATGAAATTCTGCCATCCTGAGGCAGTCGTCTTTCGGCAATGTCCAGATTTGCCATAACTTTTATACGCGAACTAAGGGCAGCTGCAATGTGTCTTGGTGGGGGGATCATTTCGTAGAGTACACCATCAATACGATATCGCATTTTATATTCTTTTTCAAACGGCTCAAAGTGTATGTCAGAGGCCTTGTCGCGTATGGCCTGGAGCAGAACCAGGTTTAAGAGTTTTTTTACAGGATTCGATTCGGATAATTCCTTTAGCTCGTCTAAGTCGATGCTTTGGTTTCTGCCGTCAAATTCTGCGAGGAAACTATCGCCTTGTATTTCACCTATCAGTTCGTTGATATTTTCTTCTTTTGCACTATAGTATTTGTTTAGGGTGTTTTCTAACGCATCAGGGTCGGCGATTTTTGCTGTAACTTTGAATCCCATAAGCGTACTTAAATCGTCAGTAGCTCTGAAATTTTCAGGATTGTCGAGGACTATGCTCAACTCATTTTTCTTTTTGTTGTATTCTAACGGTATGATGTGATAGGTATTTGCCATTTGAGCTGGAACTTTTTCTATCACATCAGGAGGTATTTCTACGTTGTTTAGGTCGACATATTCCATGCCCTGTTGAGCGGCTAATGCTATTCGCAACTGATCTTTGTCTATCAGGCCAAGCTCAATGAACAATTGGCCTATTTGTGCCGATTCTGTGGTGCTATGCCGTTGTTTTTGTATTTTAAGGCATTCATGAACTTTTTCTCTCGTTAAAATGCCCATTTTTATAAGCACTCTTCCCAGAGTTCTGCTTTTTAGTTGTTCTATTGGAGGTGTGTTTTTTGCTGCTCTCATTTTATTATCCGATTCAATTAATCCCAACCTTAATTACCATTATAGGCTACTAACATCTTTTTGGCAAAGAAATTACGAATTAGACACTTAGTTACCAAGACTATCGCTATTTAGCTGTTTTTTAATTTTATATGCCTTTATTTGCCCCAAAAGACAGTTTTTGCCAAATAACCCTATTAGAAAAAATACCAGCTAAATAATTTTATGCTGGTATTTTAAAAATATTTTTATCTGAATTTTATAAGACTATGTTTTCAAAATTGGTCCAACATCATCTAATCCGCTATCCGGGCCTTTTCTTTTGCTGCTCTTTGCCTTGCCGATGGCCTTTTCGTGCAGTGCACTTGGCTGGCGTGCCTTGTCGAGCATTTCCTCCAGCGTGATTTTGCCACTGTCATAGAGTTGCCAGAGGTGGTCGTCAAGCAGCTGCATTCCGAGTTTTTTGCCTGTTTGAATACTTGAATCAATTCGATATGCTTTATTTTCACGAATCAGATTTGCGATGGCAGGCGTTATGACCATAAATTCATATGCCGCAATTCGGCCCTTGCCAACTGCTACCGGGCAA
>JAGLNB010000171.1 GCA_023139715.1 Planctomycetota bacterium
TGGCCAATCTTACCAAACTCGATGACATTGTTTCGCTGTGCAAACGGCGTGGTTTTATATTTCAGTCCAGCGAAATTTACGGCGGACTTGGCAGCTGTTACGATTACGGGCCTCTCGGCGTGGAATTAAAAAACAACGTCAAAAAGAGCTGGTGGAAATCTGTTGTTCAGATGCGTGATGATGTTGTCGGCCTGGATTGCAGTATTTTGATGCACCCGATGGTGTGGAAGTCATCCGGCCACGCTGACAAATTCGCCGATTTGATTGCCGAGTGTAAAAAGTGTAATAGCCGAACCCGCGTTGACCATTTGGTCGATGCTGATAGTTCCGCCAATGGCAGCAGCAGTGAACACACCGAGCATATTGCAATCGATGCTGCTGCTCCACAGGATTTGAGCAATAAAGTTTGTCCCAATTGCGGCTCGGTCGGCAAATTCACCGAACCAATGCCTTTCAAATTGATGTTTGAAACGCAGATGGGAGCTAATGTTGACGATTCAATGACGCTTTATTTGCGTCCTGAAACAGCTCAGGGAATTTTCGCTAACTTTAGAAATGTTCTCGACAGTACCCGTGTCAAGATTCCGTTTGGCATAGCTCAAATTGGCAAGAGTTTCCGCAATGAGATTACGACTAAGGCCTTTATTTTCCGAACGCGTGAATTTGAGCAGGCCGAACTTGAATTTTTCTGTGAGCCGGGAACCGATGAGCAGTGGTGGAATATCTGGAAGGAAGCTCGCTTTAACTGGTACATTGATTTGGGCATTAAGAAAGAAAATCTGCATTTGAGAGACCACGCCGGCGATGAACTGGCTCATTACGCAAAGGCCTGCGTTGACGTTGAATATAAATTTCCGTTTGGCTCAGGCGACTGGCAGGAGTTGGAGGGCATTGCCAACCGAACTGATTTTGACCTTCGCCAGCATCAGCGGGGTATGCGGACAATGAACAAATGGTTCGAGTCCGACAGGGATTTAACAAAGATTGATTTGATTGACGAATCCGATGATTTTGAAAAGGGGCCATTGTCGTATTTTGATGAGCAGCAGAAAAAGCGTTACATTCCTTACGTAATTGAGCCAAGTGCCGGAATCGATAGAAGTGCATTGGCTTTCCTTGTTGACGCTTACGATGAGGAAGAGGTCGGCGGCCAGAAGCGGAATTTATTGCGTTTCCATCCTGCCCTTGCTCCGATTAAGGCAGCTGTTTTTCCGCTGGTCAAAAAGGAAGGTATGCCGGACATTGCTCACAATATTTGTAATGATTTGAAGAAGCATTTTAATGCTTTTTACGATGAGAAGGGTGCTGTTGGCCGGCGTTATCGCCGTCAGGACGAAGCCGGCACGCCGTTTTGCATCACCGTTGACGGCCAGACTCTCGAAGATAATACCGTTACTTTGAGAGAGCGTGATTCGATGGCACAATCGCGTGTTTCTACGGACAAATTATTAAATTATCTCCGCGACAAACTGGATATGTAATAGTTATTCAGAGCCGCGACAGCCTGCCCGTCGTAGCTTTAGCGAAGACGGGTAATGGAGCGGTCATAGATTTGGGAGACTGAAAAATGGACGAGCAAAAGCCGGTAAAGAAAAAAACGGGAATTGTAAAGCGTATTTTCCTTTGGTTGTGGCGTGTAGTATTGGTTTGTTTGCTGGCAGCCGGTTTATATTTTCAAGCCCCGTGGAAAGTAGTAACACTTCTTTTAATTTTTCTTTTGGCTTGTACTATTTTGCCGCGAAAATTTCGCAAGTGGTTCCTGTGTTCGGTTGGAGTTGTCATAGTGGCTTTGATTGTCTGGGTCTTTTTGCCGGAAGACGAACAGCAATGGCGGCCTTATACATTTGATGCCGAGCTTGCAGCCATTGAAGCTGCTCGCAGCATACCGGAATCTGAAAATGTCGCTGTAATCTACAATCAGCTTTTGGCTAATTATGATGCCAATGTATTTGGATATGATTTTCTTGGTGATGAGCATGGCACATTAACCAGCAATCAGCCCTGGAAAAGCAAAGAGCATCCCGAAATAGCCAAATGGCTTAAGGAGCAAAAGAGTACAATATCAAAATTGATGGAAGCGGCAAAAATAGAGAAATGTCGATTTCCAGTAAATGTGGATATTTGGCTTAATGATGAAATAACATCACGATACTCTCCAATGCGTCAATGGGCACGTTTACTCATTCGTTCTTCCAACAACGACTTTGGCGAGAGAAAATTCGATATGGCCATAGAAAAGAATTTTGCTGTTTTTGAGATGGCGAACCATCAGTATCAGCAGCCGATGATAATCGATATGCTAATGGGAGTTGGATGTGAAGCATTAGCAATACGACAATTCAATAATTTTATTATTACCGGCGATGCAACCGAAAAGCGTCTTGATGTAATTGAAGATGCTGTAACAGAAATCAGATTCGACTGGACTTCGGATTTTCCATTGATACTTAGCTACGAGAAATTGTCAATCAAAAGTATCATAGGTAGGTTTTACGAAGTAAATTCAAATGGTAAAGTAAGATTTAACCGCAATCCTTCAACCACAATCGCAATAGAAACTGCGTTACCCAGTTCTTTGTCAGACTATTGGCTAAAAAAACTTTTGAAAACAAAAGCTATATTAACATGGTTTTTTGTTCCTTCTAACCCGCAAAAGACAGCTGAAATTGTTGACGATGCTTATGAAAGGCGTTATGCAATGGCCGATGCGGACTATGATTGGGAAAAAGAACCGGAACAAATCCGGCCAAAATTCAAGCTGAACTATTCCTATTATAACGGATATTTAACCTATATTTTGCGACCCGCTTATCATAGGGTTCACGATTTGTACCTGCGACTGCTTACGGATAAAAGTGGTTGCCAAATTATGATTGGCTTGCGGCGATACAAAAACGAAAACGGCTGTTGGCCGGAAACTCTTGATGATATTATTGATTTAGTTCCAGCTGAAGTTTTTACGGATGCGTTCAGCGGCAAAGCGTTTGTTTATAAGCTGACTGATGACGGCTTTACTCTTTATAGTATCGGCAAAAACGGCATTGATGAAGCTGGCGAGCGAGCCAAAGATTATGGCACAAAAATTAATAACAATGAACCTTGTGCTGACGATTGGCTGATTTGGCCACGCAGTAGCAGCGGATGTTCAAAATAATTTTATTTAAGGAAAAACTGAAACCTTGATTTATCCTGCAATTTACAAAAAAAAGCTTGACTTTTTGGATATTAGCCCGTAACCTGAAATGCCGTGAATTGGGCGTTTTAATGGCCTTTAACGGAGGTTGGGTTTGAGAAATTTCCAGAAAACCGAGCTTTGTCTTTGTGACAACAGCCGGATTGTGTCTTCTTGTAGCCGGCGGGATAGTCGTTTCAAATCATCAGAAGTTCTGCAGCATATCCGCGATTTTTCTAAAAAAACAAATCTCAGTTTAGATTAACGCGTCTTTATAAATAATTTAATAAAAAATTGTAGCTTAAAGAATTTGTTAGCAGAAGAAGATGTTCTGATTTCCGAAACTTTTTTGGAGGATAGAGAAAATGAAGAAACTAATTTTTATAACTTTGCTTGTGCTGCTTGTTGGCAGCAGTTCGGTGTTTGCAGCGTCGTATACTTATACCGTAAGTGGTAAAGTGTATAATAGATTTAGCATGCAGACTGTTTCAGGTGCTACGGTCAAACATACCATTTACTGGGGCGATGGCAGTAGTAGTACGCAAACCAAAACTTCTGCCAATGACGGCTCCTACACCTTTACTCGTACGAGCGTCAATGACCCCAACGCCAAATCGATGGCCCTGACGGCAACTTCAGGCAGTCAGAAAGGCGGCATCTGCTGGACATCTGCATCGTATTCCGAATCCAAATGGTGTCCTATAGATTCGATTATGCTTGACCCGATGCTGAGATTTCAAACAGGTGTAGCAAGGATGGCTTCACCAGGTGTCCAAGCCTCATGGGACCCGGCTATTATTTATCTGGACGATATAGGCGGGCCTCAGGAAGTAACTTCGTACCAGGTGAGCCTGGCCTTTGAACCAATGAAAATAAACTGCGAAGAGGTAGTTCCATCGCAAACATATTCTTCGTTTAATCCCATAATTGATAATATGGCAGGAACTATTACAGTAGAGGCCATTTTAGACGCTCCTGTTATGATTGGCGACATCAATGTACCGACAGAATTGTTTCAGATGAGCTGGAACCTGCTTGAGGCCGAGCCGGTTTGCGTAACGAGTGTTATTACCGACGCAAACAGTGGTTTTATCGTAAACGGTGTTCCTGAAAATGCTGTTATTAATCAGAGCGACCATTTGGTCGGCGAGCCTGACAAATGCAAACCGACATTTTTGCTGGAGACTCAGGATGACTGGATGGGCGTATTACAGTCCGAATGGCCAAGTCCGTCGGTAAGTCCAATTTTTGAATCGCAATGGGAGTTCTATATGGAGCAATTAGGCGATTCCAATAATACGCAGGAAGGCGAGCCGTATCCTGACGTAAATTTCCAGCCGGCTGAATTATGGGTTTATGGTGGCGGCGGCAGCGGGGGAACTGACCCTAACGATGCCGGCCTTGTAATGTTCTGGGGTTCAAACAGTTTGCCAGATGGCAACTATGCGACGGCTTTCAGATATGATTATGGCCTTGACCCTGATTTGCGAAATTCGACTATTACAATTACCGTAACTGCTCCCCAATTTGGCCCTGCAGGCCAGGTCAATGCTGTGTCATTTTCGATTGTTGACATAGCCGGTCTTCGCCGCAGCTGGTGGTGGAGTGTAGGCCCTGCTCCTGCTCCGATACAGTGGAACACACCTACTAAGGTTACGATTGATACATCAAAAACTGGCTTAATTGCTACAACTCCGGTCGCTACGGGCTACAGCAGCGCAGCTGGATTTAATCTTTCGCAGTCGCAGAATTTTGATGTTGATGAAAATTTCCAATGGATATTCGGACAGATTCCGGTTCCGCCGCCCGGCCAGCCGACATTTGTCGGTATGTGGAATTACTGGCATAACCTGCTGGTTACAAAAAACACCAACGGAAGTGCCGACAGCAAATGGTATGTAAAATGGAGTCAGCCGCCGGTTGTGATTGATGATAATGAGCCGCCTCTGATTAACGGCTGGGACGAACTATCCGACTACAATAATTCGCCTATTATGGCTGATGACTGGGAATGTACGGACGAAAGACCGATTACGGATATTCACTGGTGGGGTTCTTTCCTTGGCTGGACACAGCCGACTCCGCCGCCGATAGTTCCCAAGCAATTCCATATTGGCATCTGGACGGACGTTCCTGACCCTAACCCGAACGATCCGAATTTTTATAGTCAGCCGGGCGTATTGATTTGGGAAAACTTCTGTGACAGTTCGGTCTGGAATTTTGCCGGCTACGACGTTGACCCGCAAAATCGTCCTGAATATGAAGACGAGGCCTGTTTCCAGTTTGCTCAATTTTTGTCGGAAGATGAATGGTTCCATCAGGAGCCGAACGAGCTTACCGGAACAAATGTATATTGGCTGAGTATTGCTGCCATTTACGACCCTTGCGATCCGGTGCCGGCTCATCCTTGGGGCTGGAAGACCAGGCCGCATTTCTTTAATGACGATGCAGTTCGCATTACTGATGTTGTTGGTTCGTGGCCGCCTGTTGTTGGCTCTGTGGTCAATGGTGCTAATCCGGTTTATTGGCCTGACCCGAATGATTCGTGGGATTTAGCTTTTGAGTTGACTACTAATGACCCAGGCGAAGAGCCGGAAAGTGCGGATTTGAATCGTGATGGCTTTGTAGATTTCAGCGACTTTGCTGTTTTCGCTGACCAATGGCTGACTACAGGTCTGTAATTGCTTGCCTGCCCGGAGCAAGGCGTAGCCGAGTTGAAGGGTGAGTATTTTTTGAGATGTTGATGCTGTGGGCGGAAAATTAAATCCGCCCACAGCTTTTTTTGTGATTAGTGTTGCTGGTTGCTAGTTGTTTGTGATGCGTATTGCGTAATCGGCTTGTCGCGTCGTAGCTCCACTGGAGCTTCCGCCTTCGTTAAAACTTCGGCGAGACAAGCCAAAACACGAAAAATCCGTGTTAATCCGTGAAATCCGTGGTTAATTTTTCTGCCTTTTAATCAGTGAAATCAGTATAATCAGCGATTAAACAACCCTGCCATGGTGATGGCAGGGCTAACCGCATAAAACACTTAAAATCCTTATCAAAAATCCGTGTAATCTGTGAAATCCGTGGTTAATTTTGAGTTCCCAAAAACTTTCCAAAACGATTGATTTAAAAAAAAGAGGCTGTGAAAAAACTGGTTCTTTTTTGACAAAAAATGGATTTTTTCGCTCCTTTTTTGACAAAAATTGACAAAAAACGCTAAAAAACACTCACTTTTTGACCGTTTTTTTCTTATCTATTCTGCCTAAGTTACGCATAGTGATTTACCCCCCTTTGATTTTGGGCTAAAAATGAGGTTCGGCCGAAAAATCGAATAAAAAAAACCCGAAAAACACCATATTTTTGGATTTCGCACTTCCCAAATCGAATTTTTTTTCTGACGATTTTGATTGAAAATAACCCAGCCAATGCAATACGTATCATAAAATACCCATCCTTGACAGGAGGGGCTCTGTTGGGAACTAAACACGAAATATGTAAAATCTCTTTCAAAAATCCGTGAAAATCAGCGCAATCCGTGGTTAAACAAAACATTGCCCCAGCCACAGGTGCTGGGGCTAACCAAAACGCAATACGCATCACGATTTACGCAATACGAAATCAATCGATACTATTTATTATAGGTTTTTTCGGGGTCATAAACCTTCTCTGAGATAAATTCCAGTTCTTTGCCATTGGCCTTAACCGCACGGTAAAAACAAGATTGGTAGCCAACGTGGCATTGGCCATCATCAACTATAACCTTTAATATCAGGCAATCCTGGTCACAATCTACGAGTATTTGCTCAATTTTCTGCATATGGCCGCTTTGCTCGCCTTTTTTCCACAGCTTCTTTCTCGACCGGCTAAAATATGTGGCGTATCCGGTTTCAATCGTTAAATCCAGCGATTCACGGTTCATATAGGCAACCATCAGAGTCTGGCCTGTTTTGGCATCCTGAGCTATAGCTGGTATTAAGCCATTGCTGTCAAATTTTGGAACAAAATCCAAACCTTCTTCAATATTTTTTCGTGAATCCACCTGTAGCATCTCCCAATCAAACCAAAATCACAGATTAAAGCAACTTGTCATAATGGATTTTACTTGTTATGATTTGTGAAAACAAGCCCTTAA
>JAGLNB010000172.1 GCA_023139715.1 Planctomycetota bacterium
TTTTCATTTCCAAACCCTTTCGCATTCAAATGCGTAAGTTCATTACTCAAACATTTCAGTTGAGATATATCTTTCACCTGTGTCCGGAAGGATAACTACTATTGTTTTTTCTTTATTTTCTTTTCGCTGTGCAATTTCGATAGCAGCTTTCATTGCCGCTCCGCAGCTTATTCCAGCTAGTATTCCTTCTTTTGCCGCAAGAAGCCGTGCTGTTTTTATGGCATCTTTATTTGATATTTGCACGACCTCATCTATTATTTTAGTATCCAGGATTTCAGGGACGAATCCTGCTCCGATTCCCTGGATTTTATGAGACCCGGGTTTTCCGCCTGATAGTACTGGCGAATCTTTTGGTTCCACTGCGATTACTTTTAGATTTTTGTTGTATTTTTTAAGAACCTGTCCGCAGCCGGTCAGCGTTCCGCCGGTGCCGACTCCTGCAATAAATATGTCAATTTGGCCGCCGGTGTCCTTTAGGATTTCTTTCGCCGTTGTTTGCCTGTGAATTTCAGGATTAGCCGGGTTACTAAATTGTTGCGGCATAAATGAGTTTGGGTTTTTTGCTATGAATTCATCAGCTTTTTCAATTGCGCCGGTCATTTCCAATTCGGCGGGTGTCAGTATAATTTCTGCTCCGAATAATTTTAATAATTTTCTTCTTTCAATGCTCATCGATTCCGGCATAGTTAAAATCAGTTTATATTCTTTTACCGCACAAATGCAGGCAAGGCCTATTCCGGTATTACCGCTGGTTGGCTCAATTATTATGGTATCTTTTTTTACCAGCCCTTTTTTTTCTGCCTGTTCTATCATCGAAAGAGCGATTCTGTCTTTTATACTTCCGCAGGGATTGAACGATTCGATTTTTGCCAGAATAGTCGAGTTTTCTGGGGCCAATTTATTTATTTGCACCAATGGCGTATGGCCAATTGTATCCATTATATTTTTGAGTACGTTTTTCATAATCTTCACTCCGCCATCATACTTTTATGAGCGGTATATTACACGAAATTGTTATGCTTTTGTTGGTAAAAAAACAGTAAAAGTTACTAAAAAGGCAGGAATTTCGGCTTTTATATTTGCGATAAGCGAACTATCCTGCGGCAATTATAGCTTGACAGTTCGTCACAATGCCCTTAGAATCACGACATTAAGCCTGCGTTTATTCCAAAAGGGGAGTTTCAAATGGCAAAAAGTTCCACAAAGAAAGTCGCATTTGTATCTTCTTTTCTACCAAGAAAGTGCGGAATTGCAACTTTTACATCGGATCTTATCGAGAATACAGCTATTGCTGCCAAAGGCGGCTTTGAGCCGCTGGTGGTTGCGATGCGCACAGATGAAGGCAATCATTATAAGGAACCAGTAAAATTTGAAATTCGCAAAGATGTTAAAAGCGACTATATTTGTGCGGCTGATTATATTAATTTCAGCCACGTTGATATGGTTTCTATACAGCATGAATTTGGCCTTTTTGGTGGTGATGCCGGCTCATATTTGACTTTGCTTTTGAAACGGCTAAAAGCTCCTATTGTAACGACTCTGCATACCGTTCTTAATAATCCCAATGCTGCTTATGAAAAATCTTTGATTGATGTTTGTACTGCATCTTCCAAAGTAATTGTTATGAATGAGCACGGCTTGACTATGCTCAGGGATATTTATGGCGTGTCTGGCAAAAAAGTACAGCTTATTCCGCACGGAATTCCTGATTTGCCTTTCGTTGACAATAATTATTATAAGCATAAGTTTGGCATGGAAGGGCGAAGGACAATTTTGACATTTGGCCTTTTGAGTGAGAACAAGGGTATAGAGGTAATGCTCAAAGCGATGCCGGATATAGTTAAAGCTGACCCATCCGTTTTGTACATAATTCTTGGAATGACTCATCCTATCGTGTTAGAGCGTGATGGTGAATCGTATAGATTTGGTTTGCAGCGGATGGTTAATGAACTTGGTTTGCAGGATAACGTGATATTTCATAATCGCTTTGTAGGCGGAAGTGAGCTTCACAATTTTTTATGTGCTGCTGACGTTTATGTTACTCCGTACCTTAACAAAGAGCAGCTGACCAGCGGAACATTATCTTTTGCAGTTGGCACGGGAAAAGCTGTTGTTTCTACTCCTTACTGGGCAGCCGAAGAACTCCTTGCTGATGGCCGCGGCAAACTGGTTCCGTTTGGCGATTCAAAACAAATGGCTGACGAAATAATAGCTATTCTTAAAAAAGATTCGCTGTTTTATTCACTACGAAGAAGGGCTTATGATTACGGCAGATCGAGAACATGGCCTAAGATTGGACAGGCGTATTGGAAACTGTTTAGTGCGAAGCAATCTCATCTTCCTATGTCTTTTGCAGCATCAAAACCAGAGACTGAAATTATAGCGACCATTGAAGTTCCAGAGCCGTCGCTAAAACACATAGAAAAATTAACTGATGATACGGGTATGTATCAGCACGCAAGATTTACAATTCCCGACCGTTTTCACGGCTACTGCACGGATGATAATGCAAGAGCTGTTATTGCGATGGTCAAATATTATGCACAATATCCGCAACCGTCTGTTCGCAAACTTTTCGATACATATTTATCTTTTGTGATGCATTCACAAAATAGTGACGGCACAATAAGAAATTTTATGAATTTTGACAGAACCTGGCAGGAGCCGGAACCTCTTAATGATGCTCTTGGAAGGGTGCTTTGGGCATTTGGGACTGTTGTGGCAAGGCCGCCATCGCCTTCTCATTTGTCGATAATCAAGGATTGCTTTGATAAATCTGTAGTTCATGTTGCCAAACAATCGCCAAGGGGTATGGCTTATTCGATATTGGGAATGTCTGATTATCTCAGACAGTTTGGCGGAGCAAGCGAAATCAAGAGACAATTAGCTCTTGCTGCTGATAAAATAGTGGCTTTGTACGAAAAAAACAGCCACCCTGACTGGCAGTGGTTTGAAGATATAATGGCTTACGGAAATGCAGTTTTGCCTCATGCTCTTTTCGCTGCTTACCTTACATTGAAAGATGAGAAGTATTTGGAAGTTGCTAAAAAGACTTGCGAATTTTTATTGGAAACGACTTTTAATGGCCGGCATTTCAGCTTCATTGGCTGCAAGGGCTGGCACGAACGCGGCAAGACAAAAGCGGCTTTCGACCAACAGCCGCTCGAAGCTGTAGGTACTGTTATGATGCTAAGTGCTGCTTATCAGGCCACGCAGGATAAAAAATTTGCCATACTCCAGAAAAAGGCCTTTGGCTGGTTTCTTGGTGAGAATGATTTGCAGATTCCGCTCTATGATTTTAAGACCAAGGGCTGCTATGACGGTCTTACCGCAGATGGCGTTAATGTTAATCAGGGTGCCGAGAGTATGCTTAGTTTTTTGCTGAGCTTACTCACTATAGTTGAAAGCTATGCGGTAATTGATAAAGTTTCTGAAAATAAGGCAGAGCAAACTAATACTGGACGGGCAGTGGTGATAAAAGACATACCTGCTAAGGACAAGCCCCAAAAATCTCAAATTGAAGAGTTTGCCTGACAAATTGTTTTGCTCTTGAAGATGCCAAATGAAGATTGCCAGCTTTAATGTCAATTCTATCCGTGCTCGCCTGACGATTATTCTCGATTGGCTTGCTCAAACCAAAATGGATGTTTTATGTGTGCAGGAAACCAAAGTTCAGGATGCCGATTTTCCTACTGATGCGTTTGATGAGATTGGCTATAAATATATTTTTAAAGGCCAGAAAAGTTATAATGGCGTAGCGATTTTCAGCAGAAGTGAAATTACAAATGTAAAATCTGGATTTGAAGATGAGCCGCAGGACCAGCCGCGATTAATTAAAGCTGAAATTGGCGGCGTATCGATTATTAATACTTACATTCCTCAGGGCGATTCGCCTGAATCTGAAAAATTTCAATACAAATTGGATTGGTATTCTCGTTTGCTGGAATTTTTCGCTCAGA
>JAGLNB010000173.1 GCA_023139715.1 Planctomycetota bacterium
TAATTCCTGAGTATCACGAAATGGTAAAAAAGAATCTTAAATTGTCGCAATTTACGTTATTTGAATCAAAGGCAAAAAATGAAGAAATTAAAAATAGCGAATGTTACGCAATACGTTGAAGAAAACATCGGTGTTTTTCACGAAAAACGAATAGGCAGTTTAAACAGATTAAAACTTAAAACTGTCCTCCAGAAAAAGAATCCATATTTATTTAAAGCGAAATATTTACTCACAGCTGAGCAAATTATTAGAGGTTTGACCGATACTTTTATATCATCACATGAAGAAACAATTTTTGGCGATTGGCTTGAAGAATTAGCAATATTTATAAATCAGAATGTTTATGGTGGATGGAAATCAGGCATAACCGGAATCGACCTTGAATTTGACAAAGACAATATACGTCATATTATAGCAATTAAATCCGGCCCAAATTGGGGGAACAGCAGTCAGATTGCAAAAATGAAAGCAGATTTTAATACTGCAAAAAAGACTTTAAGAACAAGCAATTCTGGCATTGTGGTTCTTTCTGTGAATGGTTGCTGTTACGGGAAAGACAATAAACCTGACAAGGGAGATTATTTCAAATATTGCGGACAAGTGTTTTGGGAATTTATCTCTGGCGAAGAAAATCTTTATAATGAAATTATTGAACCGCTCGGACACAAAGCTAAGGGACAAAATGACGAATTCTTGAAGTCTTACTCTCAAATGATTAATAAGTTTACAAAAGAGTTTGCCAATGATTTTTGCCTTAATAATGGAAGTATCGATTGGAATAAACTTGTAGAATTTAACTCTGGGAAGTAATGATAAAAACAAGAACACATAACAAATCGTTTCGCCTGATATTTTTCCGCTACGCTTTATATCTCAGGTAGCTTGGCTGTTAGCCATAAAAAGACAAAGAGAGATATGAAAAAATAATCCTCGAAAATAAAATTGATAACAAAAAGCGGCATATATTATTATGTTATACATCAATCATTAAATTGAGGCTGTGCTATGCGTAATGAACTTTCTAAACTAAAACAAGAAAATGCTACGTTGAAAAAGAAAATCTCTGATTTTAAGTTTAAGCTCAAAAAAGCATCGCTGAAACTTGACAAGGAGACGCTGAAATTTAATCGACAAAAGTTTAAACGTGAACAAAAAATAGCGTCTCTTGAATCTGAAATATCTGATCTCAAAAAAAATTATCCCCCAACACTTACTGATATAGCGGCGCTGATGTGTAAACAGAAAAGATAAATTTCATTTTAATCTTCAAATTGAGATTGCCACGGCAGCATCGCTGCTTTGCAATGACAGAAAAACAAACCCTGCCATGTGATGGCAGGGCTAACCAATTTACGCAATACGAGATACGCTTCACGAAATACGAATTAGCAGCCGGCTTTGACCTTAACAAGCTCTTTTTGTTTTTTGCAGCTTTTGGCAGATTTCAATTTTGATTGGCCAGCCAGCTTTTTCGTTTCAACAAGTTTTGCGCCCTTAGCTTTCATTTTGCCAAAGGCAAGTTTTTGCTGACGCTTACTGCAAGAGCCAACAGCATCGGTTATTACAGTTACACTTTTTCCTCTCTGCAAAAGGCCAAGAGCAACCGAATCAACTGAACCTTCAGCGGTTGCGCCAATAATGATAAATTCATTCGCTCTAACCTCGCTTAATAACCGGTCGATTCGCGGCTCATCAAATGGGTCGGTGCATCGCGATTGCAAAATGATTTGTTTATATTGGCGAAGTATCTCCGGCGGTAAATCAGTATTTCTGTCCGCTGGAAAGCCGGCTCGATTGCTGCGAAGTGTGTAATGTATTTTTCGCTGTCCCGAAGTGCCTTCAACACAACAACGGTTTAGGTTACTTGTATCATCCGGCTGAATCAGGCTGATTGAAATTACGGAAACGTCTTTGCGTCTAACCCAGGCCATAACGCGTCGCAGGTTGCCAAGCGTCGATGCTAAATTTTCCACGCACGCATTGCCGTCAGCGTCAAAAAAATCCCTCTGCGTATTAATATCTATCAATACACATTTTCGCCGTCTTTTCATTAGCTGTCTAATCATTACAGCTCCCTTTGACCAAATTATATCCTGGTGTTATAAATTTGCGTTTCGGCCAGAAACTTTTCTAACGGTTTTATCGAAGAGTTTCAACTACTACTTTAGCCGCCATTTTAACAGCAGTTGTGCATAAATGCAATTTATCTGTTTTTTGCGGCGGTTTATCTGCTATAATACCGCAGTTATTGCATTTTTTACGAATTTAATTGTCTGTTTTGATAATGGCTCGCATCTTAAAAAACTATCCCGAAGTTGCTTTGAATCCTGCTGATTTGGATGGCCGCATTGATTTTGCCAATCTTTTCGGACGCAGCAGCAGTGTTCATATTGAAATCGGCTGCGGAAGAGGCAGCTTTTTAATTGGCCAGGCGCAGGCCGAACCCAATGTTAATTTTATTGGGATTGAATGGGCGAGCAGATATTACCGCTATAGTTTAGACAGAATTGGCCGCTGGGGTTTGAGTAATGTAAAGTTAATCCGCACCGATGCTGCAAAATTCATCACTGATTTTATTGCAGCTCATTCTGTCGATTGTTTTCATATTTATTTTCCCGACCCATGGCCGAAACGCCATCATCACAAACGGCGGTTTTTTAATCCGGCTAATGCCGAGCAGCTTTTACGATGCTTGAAACCAAATGGCGTGATTCAACTGGCCACCGACCACGCCAACTATTTCGAGCAAATGCAAAGAGTAATAGCCGGCTTTGGCGAGCGGCTTGAAGAAATAGAATTCGTTTGCGCCGCTGCCGCTGAAAACGGCGAAAAAGTCGGAACAAATTTCGAGCGAAAATACATCAAAGACAAAAGAGGCGTTCACGCAATCGCTGTAAAAAACAGCACGGTAAAGTTTTAAACTTCTATCCAAAATCCCGTAGTTGCCGCAATTGAACCAAAAGCCGGAAAATCGTAAGATAGTCATAGTAAAGCTAAAGTAAAAACTAAATAAAAGATGAATTTGCTCTCTCTCCTCCTCCTCGATTTGGTTGGTTGTTTTTTGAAATGCCCTTTAATGGGGAGCATCGGCGGCGGCATCACTGGAAAAATGATGCCGCCGCTTGCTTTTTATCTACTTCGCACGCAATTGCTCTTTTAGCTCTATTCGGCCAAATGGCGAACAATTCCGTATTTACGCGAAATAACCAAATCAGCGACCCTTATATTTTCATCCTGCTGTGATTTGTAGTTCACATCCATTATAGCGATAAAATCAGCTGTATAATCTTTAAGCACGCCGCAATACTCGCACCTTTTATCTGCTCTCAACATTTCCAGTACGACTTTATGGCCGATATATTTTTCCAGCAACGGCTCATAAGCCGTGCCGGCTGAACTGACTAACTCCTGCTTCATTTGCGAAACGTATTTGTCCTGCGAGGCCAGTATTGCTCCGGCTGGGGTTGCCTTTTTGGCCTGATTGATTATTAGATTCACCAAATCCATCATTGCATCTCGCAGCGTTTTGAAAACGTTTAATGTTTTTCTTTTCAGCCGCCTTGAAAATTCAGGATGATAGGTTTTTTTTAATTCTTCAAGCCGCTGCTGCCTGCTTTCTTCGCTCAGCTGGTCGTGGTAGCGAATCAGCAA
>JAGLNB010000174.1 GCA_023139715.1 Planctomycetota bacterium
AGGCATTTATCCTTCGTTCTTCTCTTCACAAAAGCTGCTACTATGGTCGAGAGAATAATGAAGGCGACGGTTGTTGAAAGTGTATTATTCATAGCAGATACGCTATCCTAAATGCCGCTGGCGGTCAATCCAATTTCGCTCGCCAGCTGCAAAATCGGCATAAAGCAGTCTAAAATCGGAAAAATCGGCATTTTAAGCGGCGAGTGGAAATGTTGGTTTGCAATAGCAGCGGTTAGGGGTATAATGCTCAGTGATTGTAGCTGGTTACAAATCTTAAAGGATTGAGGATTAGGATTATGTCAAAATACAGAAAAATATTTGCGGTAGTAATGCTGGCAGTCGTTTTATTGTTGTCTGTTTCTTCTCTCGTGATTTCCGCAACGTGGCGATTGGAAGACGGCCAGAATTTCAAGGAAATGTCTTCAAGCCAAAGCAGTGACAAATACATACTTGCTGTAGCTGAACTTAAAAAACTGGCGAGCAACGGCCAGGTTGAACTCTTTGTCGAAAAGCTGGAAAAACTCAAAAAAGATTTTCCGCAAATAGCCGGCTCTGATTTGGATTCCTTTATGCAGGCAGAGCTTTTGTTCTGCGAGGGTAAATTCGTCAAAGCAGTCAGGGCTTACGATAAATTTCTGGAAAAATTTCCCGAAAGCGAACTTTATCAGCCAGCTCTTGACCGTCAGCTTTCAATCGCAACCGCTTTTCTCGGCGGTGAAAAAAAACGTATTCTTGGTGTTTTCAAAATAAATACTTATGCCCAGGCCGCTAAAATCATTGACAGAATTGTTGAGCGAGCCGGCAAATCGCCAATTGCTTCAAAGGCAGCGTTAACTTTAGCCAACGGCTACGAAGCCAGAGGTAAATTTAATAAGGCCTACGAGCAGTGGTCAATGATTTCTTCTGATTGGCCGGCCGGTCAAACGGGAAAAGATTCTCTGCTTGCAATGGGTCGCTGCAAACACGCTGCTTACAAAGGGCCAAGCTGGGATGATTCCGGCCTTGTCAGCGCAGACAGTTACTATAGAAATTTCAAATCACGTTATCCTGTAGCAGCTGAAGAATTTGATATTGACTCCAAACTCGAACAAATAAATGAGCAGGCAGCTTACAAGCAACTTTGTATCGGCCAATATTATCAGAAAACAGGCAGCGTTCTTTCAGCGAATTTTTATTATGAAATGATAGCTAATGACTGGCCGGGTACAGCCGCTGCAAAGATAGCAAAATCGGCTATGACAAAAATGGCAAATAATCAATCAGTCGGCAAAGAGGAAATGACATGGAAAAACAGTACTCTGAAAAAATTCGGAAAATTATTTTTATAGCATTTGGCTTGCTGGCAATTGTGGGCTGTATTAGTTTTTGCGGCTGCTCGCTTAGCGACTATTCAAATGAATCGCTTTTTCCCCAGGAGATTGAAAGCGTTTACGTAAAAATGTTCGATAATCGCAGCTTTAGGCGCGGCATAGAATACGAACTGACCGATGCTCTCGCTAAACGCATTGAAGCCGAAGCCGGCTATAAAATCGTTTCAAGTAT
The DNA here is from genome assembly GCA_023139715.1 of Planctomycetota bacterium. GTDB lineage: Bacteria > Planctomycetota > Phycisphaerae > Sedimentisphaerales > Anaerobacaceae > JAGLSG01. Next base: position 1,543 of record JAGLNB010000174.1, read on the forward strand.
GGAAAGAGCTGATTCTGTAATCAGCGGCTATATTGTGGATGTAACCGAATCAGCCATCAGCACCGAAAGAGAAACCGGCCGAGCTATGGAGAAGGAAGTGCAGCTCGAAGCGATAGTCGATTGGAAAAATCTCAAAACCGGCGAACTCTTAATAGACAATAAAACAGTAACTGCTTCTGCAACTTTTTCCGAGTGGCAAAGGCAGAGTTTCGAGTACGCATCAGCTCTTGCGGCAAACAATATGGCAAGAAGCATAGTAGAGCTGATGGAGAAGGATTGGTAGGATATAGTGCGGCCAAAGGCAGCTGCAATTAACGCAATACACATCACGAGATACGAGACAAAATTATGGTTAACGGCAAAAAGAGTAGAGCATCGAAATCTAAATACGACAAAGCAGCACGGGTCGGCAAAAACGCCAAACAGAAATTGGCTGGTTATAAAAAACACGGCTCATTCCATTATCTTTTTATCGCAATTGCTTTACTGACATTGCTGACGATGTTTCAGCAGTGGCGAGGCAATGACAGCATCGACTGGGATAAATTTGTCAGCTATCTCAATACTGCTCAAATTGAAAAAGTCGAAGTCGGCGAAACTTCAATAACCGGCACATTTAATCAGGAAGGAATAAAATCTCGCCCGGCAGATTCACCAATAACTTTTTCCGTTGATTACAAACAGCAGGTGGTAGGCGAGAGCTTAGTTGAGATGCTCGACAAAAGCGGCGTAAACTGGAAATTCGGCAAGCAGCGTGCCTGGCTGTGGAATCTTATTGGAATGATATTTCCATTGGTTCTTCTGATTGGTTTTTTCTATTTTATTTTCGCGAGAAATATGAAAAGCGGCAGTGGCGGAATGCTGATGTCGTTTGGCAGAAGCAAGCATAAATTACACAACAAAGATGGAGCTAACGTAACATTCAAAGATGTTGCCGGCGTTGAAGAAGCTAAAGAAGAAGTAGCTGAGATAATCGAATTTTTGAAGCATCCGAAAAAGTTTCAACGTTTGGGCGGCCGAATTCCGCGAGGCGTTTTATTAATAGGGCCTCCCGGCTGCGGCAAAACGCTGCTTGCAAAAGCCATTGCAGGCCAGGCGGAAGTTCCATTTTTCAGTATTTCAGGAAGTGATTTTGTTGAGATGTTTGTCGGCGTTGGCGCATCGAGAGTTCGCGACTTATTCCGGCAGGCAAAGGAGAATTCGCCGTGCATAATTTTCCTCGATGAAGTTGACGCAATCGGCAGAAGACGCGGAGCCGGTGCAACAAGCGGCGGCCACGATGAACGCGAACAAACGCTAAATGCAATCCTCGTTGAGATGGACGGCTTTAATACGAACGACCAGGTAATCGTAATAGCAGCTACAAATCGAGGCGATATTCTGGACCCGGCTTTAACTCGTCCGGGCAGATTTGACAGGCAGATTTTTGTGCCGCTTCCCGACTTGAAAGGTCGAGCTGAAATCTTGAAAGTACACGCAGAAAAAATAAAACTTTCTCCGAGCATCAATCTTGAACGGCTCGCTCGCGGCACGCCGATGTTCAGCGGAGCAGATTTGGCAGCGATTATTAACGAAGCTGCACTTGCCGCAACTATGGCCAATAAGGATAGCGTTGAGATGGCTGACCTCGAAGAGGCACGCGACAAAGTCCGCTGGGGCAGAGCCAAAAAGAGCCGCGTAATGGACAAAAACGAAAAAGAAACAATTGCCTACCACGAGGCCGGCCATACTATCGTTCAATCGCTTTTGAAAGAGGCCGACCCACTGCACAAGGTTAGCATTATTCCACGCGGCCCGATGGGTGGAGCCACTTTCGCTTTGCCGGAAAAAGACAGAACATTATTTACGAAAAAATATTGTATGGCTCTTTTGCAGGTTTGTTTTGCCGGCCGAATTGCTGAAGAATTATTCGTTGATGATATTTCCAGTGGCGCTCAATCGGACATTGAGCAGGCCACGAAAATCGCCAGGCAAATGATTTTGACATGGGGAATGAGCAGCCGGCTTGGCCCGATTCGCTACGAAACTGAAAATGGTTTGGATACACTCAGTTTCGTAATGCCGTCGGAAAAAGATTATTCGCAGAAAACAGCTGAAATTATAGATGAAGAAATAAAGCAAATTACCAATACAGCTTATGAAGATGCGAAAAAACTTATGCTCGCCAATAAAGACAATCTCCAGCGGATTGCTGATGCACTTTTGAAATATGAAACGCTTGATGCAGTTGATGTTGAATTGATTATAAACGGCGGCGAACTGGATAAGCCGACCGTTGGCGATTTACTCGCTGCAGAACAGGAAAAAAACAAACAAAACGAAAA
>JAGLNB010000175.1 GCA_023139715.1 Planctomycetota bacterium
GAGCGGCTTTGAGGCGAAAGCTTCATGTGAGAAAAAAGATTTTTGGAACGCCGGAAAGACCTCGTTTGTCGGTTTTTCGTTCCAATAAAAATATGTACGCTCAGATAATAGATGACGTTTCCGGTGTAACGCTGGCCAGTGCCAGTACGAGAGCAAAAGATGTACAAAAAGAAATTGCTAATGGCGGTAATAAAAAAGCAGCACAGGCCATTGGCGAAGCGATTGCAAAACAGGCAATCAGCGTTGGAATTAAATGTGTTTGTTTCGATAGAAATAGATATAAATTTCACGGTAGAGTAAAAGTGCTTGCAGATGCAGCGAGAAAAGCTGGATTGGCTTTTTAGTAATAGCAAAACGCAGTAACTCACTACAGAGTAGTGCAGGATTAATTGGAGAATTAAATTGGCAGAACAATCGGTCAAAAAAAGTCGTGGCGCAGCGATGCGAAACCAACAGCAAGATGCCAAAGGTGGCATCTTGGAAGATACCGTTGTGAAAATATATCGTTGCTCCAAAGTTGTTAAAGGCGGTAGAAGATTCAGCTTTGCAGCATTGGTAGTACTCGGTGATAAAAAAGGCAAAGTTGGTATCGGCTACGGTAAAGCAAATGAAGTACCTTTGGCAATCGAAAAAGGTATGAAAGATGCTAAAAAATCCTTAAACGATGTGTCTCTCGTTGGCAGTACTATACCGCATCAGGTCAATGGAAGGTATAGAGCAACCAAGATAACACTTGTGCCAGCCAGTGCGGGAACCGGCGTTATTGCCGGCTCAAGCGCGAGAGCTGTGTTGGAATTGTCTGGCGTGCAGGATGTGCTTACAAAAATTTATGGAAGTACGTCTGCTAAAAATGTGGTTAAAGCCACTTTGGATGGCTTATTAAAATTGCGAAGTAAGGAAATGACCGAGTCCCTGCGAGGCGTAAAAATTGACGTGAAAGAAGCATCGCCCAAGGCGTAAGGCGAGGGTTGGAAAAATATGTTGGATTACGAAATAACTTCTATAGTTGGCAAGAAAAAATCGAGACGGCGTATAGCCAGAGGTCAAGGCAGTGGGCATGGTAAAACGGCTGGCCGAGGACAAAACGGAGCAGGCAGTAGAGCTGGTTCGGTTTCTGTTTCACTTCTTGAAGGTGGACAGATGCCGTTATTCAGGCGGCTGCCAAAACGCGGTTTCAGTAATTTTAATTTTGCACACAAATATGACATTGTTAATGTCTCTCAGCTCGAAGTCTTTGAAGACGGCTCAGTGGTTGGTGTAGAACAATTGTCAAGTGCCGGATTGATTGACGGGCTGAAAAATAAAATTAAAATTCTCGGCGATGGTGAGCTAACGAAAAAATTGCAGGTTATCGCTCATAAATTCAGCAAAACCGCTGAACAAAAAATCGTTGATTGCGGAGGCACAACAAAAACGACTTAAAAGCGTTGGTGGCATAGAAATGCCGTCTGTGGCGTACATAAAATACGAGCATTAAAATAAGAGATAAAAATGTTTGGAACAGTATTTAATATATTTAAAATTTCAGATTTGCGCAACAAGATATTCTTTACTGTTGCGATGCTGATGATTTACAGGATTGGTTTTCATATTCCCAATCCGTGCATCGATCAGGCCGAAATGACTAAGGTCGTTTCGAGCAGGGATACGGAAAGCCCGGTTGGAAGAGCTGCTGAATATATGCAGATGTTTACCGGCGGAACTTTGAGTCAGAGCAGCTTGTTCGGTATGGGAATTATGCCCTACATTACAGCTTCAATTATTTTGATGCTGCTGGGCGAAGTTATTCCGTCTTTGAAAAAACTACGGCAGGAAGGGCAAACCGGCCAGAAAAAAATACAGGAGTACACCCGCTATCTTACGGTGCTGATTTGCGTTATTCAGGCGATGATGTATATGAAGCTGATGGGGGCGTTTGTTTATGCCGGAATGCAAAATCAGGCGGTGATAATGGGGATTATTGCTATGACCGCTGGAACTCTTTTTCTGATGTGGCTCGGCGAGCAGATAGATGAATACGGAATAGGCAACGGTATCAGTTTGATAATTATGGCAGGTATCTTGTCGAGAATGCCATGGGCTGTTCGAATGCTGATTCAAAATGTGGATTTGAGAGTTGGTGCTCCGGCTGGCTCGATAGGCCCGGCTAAAGTGCTGTTTTTGATAGCTGCGTTTGTGTTTGTCGTTGCAGGTGCTATCTTAATAACTCAGGGACAGCGAAGAATACCGATTCAGCAGGCGAAGCAAATGCGAGGCAGAAGAGTTTATGGCGGACAAAGACATTATTTGCCGCTACGTGTAAATCATGGCGGAGTTATGCCGATAATTTTTGCCTCAAGTTTTATGATTTTTCCGCCAGTGATTATTGGCCAGCTTGTAAAAATTCCAGCACTTGAGAAGTCGGCTGTTTTGCAGACGATTCAGGCAGCACTTAGAAGTGATGCCTATACTTACAACGTTTTGTACATGTTGTTGATATTCCTGTTTGCATATTTCTGGGTTACAGTTCAGTTCCAGCCAAAAGAAATGGCTAAGAACCTGCGAGATTCGGGGAGTTTTATTCCAGGACTAAGGCCGGGACGAAGAACAGCTGATTATCTCGAAACAGTTATGACAAGAGTTACATATTTCGGAGCTTCATTTTTGGCTATAATTGCTGTTGTGCCGCATGTGATTTCAATATCAATGGGAATCGATTGGCGAGTGGCAACTTTTCTTGGCGGAACCGGATTGCTGATTGTAGTCAGCGTTTCACTTGATCTGGTTCAGAAAATTGAAGCCAATCTATTGATGAGAAGTTATGACGGCTTTAGCAGCTCAGGGAAAATAAAAGGAGCTTATGGATGAGAATAGTTTTACTCGGAGCTGTCGGGGCTGGAATAAAAGGAGCTGGTAAATGAGGATAGTTTTGCTGGGAGCTCCGGGAGCTGGAAAAGGAACGCAGTGCAAGAGAATTGTTGATAAGTATAATCTTGTGCATTTGTCCAGTGGAGATATTCTTAGAAAAGAAAGAGCTGCTGGAAGTCAGCTCGGCAAAAAAGCACAAAGCTATATGGATTCCGGCGGACTTGTGCCGGATGAGTTGATAGTTGAAATGATGGCTGAAGCAATAAAACAATTAGCTGATGGTTTTGTGTTGGATGGTTTTCCAAGAACAGTTAACCAGGCAGTTGAACTGGATAAATCGCTGGCGAAAAGCGGCCAGAAAATAGATGCCGTTTTGAACCTGGAAGTAGATGACCAGCGTGTTGCAAAGAGATTGACCGGAAGAAGAAGTTGTCCAGAATGCGGCGAGGTTTATCATATTGAAAACCTCAAACCAAAAGTGGATGGAAAATGTGATAAGGACGGAAGTGAACTTACTCAGCGACCGGATGATAAGCCGGAAGTTGTGTTGAATCGACTTGAAACTTACCACAAGCTCACAGAGCCGGTAGTGGATTATTATAATAGCAATAATACAGTTTATAATGTTAACGCTGATAGAGATATAGGTGAGATAACCTCAGATATATTTGAAAAGTTTTCGCAACTTGTTTCGGCTAAGTAGATGTGTGTGGAAATATAAGTTAGATGGCTATAACGCTCAAAAGCCGAAGAGAAATTGAATTAATGCGTAAGGCAGGTGTTGTTGTAGCCGACGTTCTTTTAAAACTAAAAGAGATTGCAAAACCGTCAGTAACTACTGCTGAACTCGACAGGGTTGCTTCGAAAATAGCAACCGATGCTGGTGCTGAGCTGCTCTTTAAGGGAGTGCGAAATCCGGCAGTCAAGATGGCTTTTCCAGGTGCAATTTGTGCTTCGATAAACGAGCAGATTGTTCATGGAATTCCGTCCGAAGCAGCTGTTCTTAAAGAAGGCGATTTGTTGAGCGTTGATTTTGGCGTTCGGTTAAACGGATATTGTGCGGATTCGGCGATTACGGTTGGCATTGGCGAAGTTGACAGCGAAAAGATAAAATTGATGGCTGTAACTAAAGCGGTTCTTGACATAGCTATAGCTGCTGCGAAGCCATCCGTTAAATGGAGCCAGATAGCCACTCAAATGCAGAAATATGCAGAGTCAGCTGGTTTTTCAGTAGTGAAAGATTTTGTTGGGCACGGAATCGGCAGAGAAATGCATGAAGACCCAAGAGTGCCGAATTTTGTAAGCGATGAATTGCTCGAAGATGACATTCTTTTGACCGAAGGAATGGTGTTGGCCGTTGAGCCGATGGTAAACGCCGGAACAGATGCGGTTAAAATATTAAAAGACGGCTGGACGGTAGTAACAAAAGATGGAAAATGCTCAGCTCATTTCGAGCATACGATTGCAATAAATAAAAATGGTTGTGAAATTTTAACAGCAGTCGGGACAGCCGGGCAATAAAAATGAATGCGAATGACGGCTGTTAATGTGCGACAGTAAAAATAAATAACGCCAAAAGATACGGCAGTCGGGCAATAAAAATAAATGGCGATGAGTGATGGTTGTGCGGTGGACGACAGTAAAAATAAATGGCTGCAAGGTCGATGATTGTGCGGTGAGCGGCAGTAAGAATAAATGATGCCTGAAGATATGGGTATCTGTTAAAAGATTTTGGCGGCCAAGCAATAAAAATAAATAACGCCGAGTGGTTAATGTAAAAAACGGCGATAAAAATTGAGCGGCAATGAGCGATGAATTGTAAATGAGGATTCGCAGCTGCAAAGAACAAGTTGGGAAATATGGTTAAAAAGGATGCAATAAGATTGCAGGCCGATGTGATTGAGGCTTTGCCAAATGCAATGTTTAAGGTTAAGCTCGAAAATGGCCATATAGTTTTGGCACATGTTTCCGGAAAAATGCGAATGCATTTTATACGGATTCTGCCAGGCGATACCGTCGTAGTGGAAATGTCGCCATACGACCTGAATAAAGGAAGAATAGTATTACGAAATTAAGCGTGTCTGTAAATCGATACGGAAGTGAGTGAAAAAATGAAAGTAAGAAGCTCTGTAAAACGTATATGTGAAAATTGCAAGCTCATTCGCCGAAGAGGCGTTGTACGTGTGATTTGTACAAATCCAAGGCATAAACAGCGACAGGGCTGATGGTAGATAGAAAGCGGTAGTTAAATAGCAAATTATCGCAGAGCGTAAATAAAATTGTTGTAGTTGAAAATAAAAGAGTAAGTGTTAGATAAGTAAATTCAAAGAGGAGATGTTATGCCGCGTATAGTTGGCGTTGATATTCCTGACCAGAAAGCAATATGGATAGCTCTGACATATGTTCAGGGTATAGGTCGGTATACATCAAAGCAGATTTTGAAAGAAGCCGGTATTGATGAGCTTACAAAGGCGAATAAACTGACCGAAGATGAGCTTAGTCGGATAGCGCAGATTATTGATAATAATTATACAGTTGGTGGTGAACTCCGCCGGCAGGTCTCACAGAATATTGCTCGTCTGAGGGATATAAATTGTTACAAAGGTATGCGGCACAAAAAAGGATTGCCTGTTCATGGCCAGTGTACGCAAAGTAATGCACGTACACGAAAAGGGCCAAGGAAAACTGTAGCCGGCAAAAAAGGTGTGAAAGAAGCGCGATAAAAACTTTTTATGTCTCGCAAATCCATCTGGTTGCAGAAGAGTAAATTTAAAATGACAATGAGATGGCTAAGCAGGAGCATGATATAAAGTATGCGTAACAAGGAGAAATATGGCCAAAGGTAAACGCAAAATTAGAAAAGATGTTGTCAGGGCAATTGTACATGTCAGGGCAACATTCAATAATACGCTTATTACGATTACTGATGCAGACGGAGAGACGATTAGTTGTTGCTCCGCCGGCTGTGTTGGATTCAAGGGCTCTCGTAAGAGTACGCCTTTTGCAGCTCAGCAGGCAGCTCAGCGATGTGCGACTGCAGCAATGAGGAACGGCGTTCGTGAAGTTGAAATTAGAGTTAAGGGACCCGGCTCAGGACGTGAATCAGCTATTTCAGCTATTCAGCAGGTAGGGCTGCGTATTACCTCAATAGAAGATGTTACTCCGCTTCCACATAATGGATGTCGGCCGTCGAAGCGAAGACGTGTATAATTTTTGGAGATAAATAAAGGATGGGACGTTATCTAGGTTCATCTTGTAAGTATTGCAGACGTGAGGGAGTAAAGCTGATGCTCAAGGGCATCAGATGCGAAACTGCCAAGTGTCCAATCGAAAAAAAGCAGCGTAATTTGGCTCCCGGTATGCATAGCTGGCGGAGAGGCAGAGCCAGCGAATATGGCGTGCGTCTGCGAGAAAAACAGAAAGTCAAAAGGTACTACGGACTTTATGACGGTCAGTTTATGAGATACTTCCATGAAGCTGAACGTATCAAAGGCAATACCGGACAGACTCTGTTGCAATTGCTCGAAAGACGTTTGGATAATGTGGTGTATAAATTGAATTTTGCGGCATCACGAAAATCTGCACGACAGCTGATTTTACATGGTCATATTTATGTCAATGGTCGCAAAGTTAATATAAGCGACCGGACTGTAAAAATCGGAGACCGTATAACGCTGAAAAAATCAGATAAAAGTACAAAAAGAGTAAAAGACCAATTGGAAAGCAATCCGAATTTTGTAGTACAGACCTGGTTGCAGTTGGATCGTGAAAAACCGGAAGCTACGATTGTTGCTATGCCTACTCGGGATGATATCCAAATCCCTGTGGATGAGCAGCTGGTCGTGGAATTCTGTTCAAGATAATAATGACAGTTTTAAGTTTTCAGTATTTGGTTGCGGCTATAGCTTAAATGGGCGTGGCAAAACTTTGAGCTCAAAACTTATGATTAGGAGATTTGTATGAGAGTTAAATGGCGTGGTTTGGAATTGCCTACACGTGTTGAGCAAGATGCGACGGTGTCAAGTGATACATACGGCCGATTTTTTGTCGAGCCGTTCGAACGTGGTTTTGGTACGACCATTGGAAACAGCTTAAGGCGAGTACTGCTCTCTTCGCTTGAAGGAAGTGCTGTAACATCAATCAAAATCGCCGGCGTTGGACATGAATTTGCCTCGATAAGCGGCGTGATGGAAGACGTTACGGATATTATTTTGAATGTTAAATCGCTCATTGTTCGGCTTGATGGCCAGGAACCTAAAACGATGAAGGTTTCGGCTAACAAAGCCGGAGTTATAACGGCTGCGGATATAGTTGCCGACCCTTCTATAGAAATCGTGGACAAAAGCAAAGTCCTTGCTACGTTAACGGAAGATATAGATTTTGAAATGGAAATGGTGGTCGAAAACGGCCGTGGCTATATGCCGGCTTCAGAACGACTTGCCTTAACTGACAGGTTCGACCAGGAAGTTGGAAGAATATTGCTTGATGCGGTTTATTCGCCTGTTACAAGAGTGCGTTATACAACTGAAAATACGAGAGTCGGCCAGAAAACAAACTATGACAAACTGATTTTGGAAATCTGGACTGATGGAACTGTTACGCCGGAGATGGCTTTGGTGGAAGCAGCAAAAATATTGCGAAAGCACATTAACTCATTCATACAGTATTTTGAGCTTGGCGAAAAAACTATTACAGACGATGCGACCGAAGAGCTTGTCGAGCAAGAAGAGCAAGTCGATGATCAGTTGACCGTGCTGCTTAATACATCTTTGGCAGAGTTGGAGTTTTCAGTAAGAGCCAGTAATTGTATTGAGTCGGCAAAACTGGAAACAGTTGGCCAATTGGTGAGAATGACAGAAGCTGAATTATTAAAGATTCGCAGCTTTGGCAAAACCTCTCTTAGAGAAATAAAACGTAAGCTCGCTGATATGGGCTTGTCGCTGGGAATGTCAGTATAATTAAAACTAATTAGTTCATAGCTAATGAACAGTAGAAGGAAGTTGGTAATATGCGTCATAGAGTAGCAGGCCGTAAGCTGAGTCGGACAAGTGAACATCGTTTGGCTATGCGCCGAAACATGGTGGCTTCACTTTTTGAGCACGGAACGATTTCAA
>JAGLNB010000176.1 GCA_023139715.1 Planctomycetota bacterium
TGCCGACCTGATAGGATAAAAACGGCATATCGGCAACCAAAAATACGTTTGGAGCCCCCCTTCGAACGCCGGCAGTTATGGCGACCATAAAATCCATCGTTACAGGAAGTGTCGAATCAAAGCCGAGAACGACCTGAGCCGCTGAATCGCCAACTATTATCATTTCAACATCTGTTTGGGAAATAAGTTGTGCTGTCGTGTAGTCATAGCAGCTGACCACGGAAATTTTTCTGTTCCCAAGTTTGGCCTCTACTAAGTCCGCGATTGTCATTTTGCCATTCATAATCGGTTCTCTCTAAAAAAATAAATTAAGAAATAACAGCACAATGGTTAGAATATGAGAACAAAACTGGTTTATCAAGCGTAAATTAAAGAGGTTTTTAGGCCGGATTTAACGATTTCTGTAAAAATAACCCAAAAAAGCGATATTTTTGGTGCTAAAAGCACAATTAAGTGTAAATTGTAATAGGTTATTTCTTGAATTTTTCCTAAAGAAATAACCGTCATATATTCGATTATGTATTTGTGTGGGGAAGTAAAATCGACACCTTGGTGTAATCTTGTGTTTTGTATTCGAGGGTTGGTATTTTATTTTAATTTGCTTTTCATCACCCTCCTCCGAAGCCAGATTCTGTTGTTTGTTAGAATCTGGCTTTTTTTATGCGCAAAATAGCATTGACGCAACAAGATAGATAATTTACTCTCCTAAAGTCTGGTAGATTAACAGCATCATTTTGCTTGGATATGGCTTTGGAGAAAAATTATGAAAATCCGCATTAAACTTTTATCTTTTCTGCTCTCATTATCAATCTTGTCTACTGCCCAGAATGTTTTTGCTGTCGGACTTACAACAGAAGAAAAAGTCGAACAACTTTTACAAAAAATGACGCTTGAAGAAAAGATTGGCCAGATGTACCAATGCCGCGATGCAGGACAAGACTCAGTTCTGGAACTGGTGCGAGAAGGGAATACCGGATCGTTTCTTGGCATTGCTGATGTAACTTTACGTAATAAACTGCAGAAAGTCGCTGTTGAGGAAAGTAGGTTGGGAATCCCACTGATTTTTGGTTTCGACACTATCCACGGCTATAAAACCATTTTCCCAATACCACTCGGCCAGGCAGCGAGCTGGAATCCGAAACTGGCAGAAAAAGTTGCCGCAATCTCCGCAAAAGAAACACGCTCAGAAGGCAGCGACTGGGTCTTTGCTCCTATGGTTGATATTGCACGAGATGCTCGCTGGGGAAGAATTGCTGAAGGGTTTGGAGAAGACC
>JAGLNB010000177.1 GCA_023139715.1 Planctomycetota bacterium
TAAGCTCTTTTCACTGCAGCCTTTACGTTTTTAGGATATGGTTTTTGTAGTATGGAATTGTTCTAAGGGAGTTGGGCTATTCGCAAAACTTCCCTTTTTACAAAGATATTTATTTGATAATTATGGCTTTATATCTAAATGGATGTGGATATCACATGGTAAATGACAAGGCGGAGACAGTATGAAAGTATTGATGTTAGGATGGGAGTTTCCGCCGTTCATTTCTGGAGGATTGGGCACTGCCTGCTATGGACTCACCAAGGCGATGGACCGTCTTGGAATAAAAGTAACATTTGTCCTGCCAAAAATGGTCGATGCCAATTATGGCGACCACGTCAAATTACTGAGTCCCGAACCCTGCCAGTCATCAGAAGAATTCTTCAAATTAGATGCGTTAAAAAATGTAACTTTTCGCACAATAAGTTCATCACTGCAACCGTATCTGACACCAAAACTTTACCATGAAAAAATTGAAGAACTACATCTGAAAAAACAAAAAATGAATAGAGTTTTTTCATGGGAAAACAAAAAACTCTGTGAAAACGATTACATTTATCAAATTCCTATCAAGCCGGTTTCTTCAAACTCAGGCCAAAATTACGATGGCGATATGTACGCTGAGGTCAATAATTATGCAGCTATGGCTGCCAAACTGGCTCAAAACGAACAGTTTGATGTAATACATGCTCATGACTGGATGACATATCCAGCTGGAATAGCGGTAGCATCAATCACCAACAAGCCGCTTGTGGTACATGTACACTCGACAGAATTCGACCGCAGTGGCGAACATGTTAATCAAATGATATATGATATTGAACGAGCAGGCATGAATGCGGCAAATAAAATTATCGCCGTAAGCCATCTGACGAGAAATATAATAATTACCCGATACGGCATCTGCGGCGAAAAAGTCGAAGTTGTACACAACGCAGTAGAGCGAAACAGGCAGTGGGCTTTAAACAAAAATTTCATTAAAAAAGATGAAAAGATTGTTTTGTTTCTCGGCCGAATCACTATGCAAAAAGGGCCCGAATACTTTCTGCAGGCAGCTAAAAAAGTCTTGGAAGTAATGGACGATGTAAAATTCGTTATGGCCGGCTCAGGAGATATGATGCACATGGCTATCGAAATGGCTGCTGAACTTGGAATCGGCCAAAAGGTTATGTTCACCGGATTCCTGCAGGGCGAAGACGTGCAAAAGATATACAAAATGGCTGATATTTATGTTATGCCTTCAGTGTCCGAGCCGTTCGGAATAGCTCCGCTGGAAGCGTTGGAAAATGATGTGCCAGTTATAATAAGCAAACAAAGCGGAGTCTCAGAAGTACTCACCCATGCACTTAAAGTTGATTTCTGGGACGTAGAAGAAATGGCAAATAAAATTATCGCTGTTCTCAAGTATCCGCCGCTGCAAATAACATTACGTGATTACGGAAATTTTGAAGTAAGAAAATTACGCTGGAAAGAATCCGCCACCAAATGTGCCAAAATATATCAAGAGGCATTGGTTTCGGTTTAACTATACTGTTCACGATTGAATTTTCCCGTTTGTACGCGGGTAAGCAGCTTAAAAATAAGCAGTTATGATTTTGTTTGCGGACATTTACTACCCTGAAGGGTATAAATAAATTTTAAATTTTCAGGTGGGATAAAAATAATGGCTTCGATATGTTTCTACTTTCAGGTGCATCAACCTACAAGGTTAAAGCATTACACAGTTTTCGATAAAAAGGAACACTATTTTGACGACCAGAAAAATGGTACTATCTGTAAAAAGGTTGCGGAAAAATGCTACCTTCCTGCAAATCGCCTGCTCCTTGACGTAATAAATAAATTCCAAGGCAAATTCAAAATATCCTATAGTATAACGGGCGTTCTTTTAGAGCAGCTATTCTCATTTTCACCCAAGGTCATAGATACTTTTTGCCAGCTGGCTGAAACCGGCTGCGTGGAATTTCTCGCTGAAACATATTATCACAGTTTAAGTTTTTTATATTCACACGATGAATTTATAGAGCAGGTCAACAAACATACAAAAGCCATAGAAACTCTTTTCGGGCAAAAGCCGAAAGTGTTTAGAAATACAGAATTGATATACAATAATGATTTGGCTCAACTTATCGAATCGATGGGCTGCTTTGATGCAATAATCACCGAAGGCGCAGACCATATCCTCGGCTATCGAAGCCCGAATTTTGTCTATACTCCAAGCGGATGCAGCAAATTGAAACTTCTACTGAAAAACTATTCGCTCAGTGATGATGTTGCGTTCAGATTTTCGAATCGCAACTGGGCACAGTGGCCGCTGACAGCAGATAAATTCGCACGCTGGATAGATAAAGTCAATGGAAACGGCAATGTTGTCAATCTGTTTATGGATTATGAAACATTTGGTGAACATCAATGGGAAAACACAGGCATATTTGATTTTATGAAACATTTGCCGGAGGAAATATTGAAACATCCCGACAATAATTTCAAAACGCCAAGCGAAGTGGCCGAGTCCTACCCGTCAATGGATACCGTTGACGTACCGCATCTGATTAGCTGGGCGGATACAGAAAGAGACCTTTCTGCATGGCTTGGAAACGCAATGCAATCCAACGCAATCCATGAGCTATATCGATTGGAAAAAAAGGTGAAAAATTTCAGCGACGATAAGCTGCTCTCAGATTGGCGGAAACTGCAAACATCTGACCACTTCTATTATATGTGTACGAAATATTTTGCTGATGGCGATGTGCATAAATACTTCAATCCTTATGACTCGCCCTACGATTCTTACATTAACTTTATGAATGTATTGAGCAACCTTCAGAAGCGTTGTTCCAAAAAAGAAGATACAGTTTGCCCTGTCTAATCGTATGCTATCTTACATTAGCCATTTTTTTAAGAGTAAAATTTTGCCTGCAATTCAAACTGACAATAACATCAATACTTCTTTAGAAATCATCAACAATTCCGTTGAAGATTTGCTGAATAAAGAGTGGCTTCTCACAAATAATCGCGGCGGATACGCATCCTCAACAACCATCGGCTGCAATACGAGAAGATACCACGGCTTATTAATCGGCTCGCCAAATCCTCCAGCTAACCGGATAATGGCACTAGGCAACATTCTTGAAACAATCCAAACCGGCAGCG
>JAGLNB010000178.1 GCA_023139715.1 Planctomycetota bacterium
ACTATTGCCTCTTCCATATCAGCTCTGCAAAAATCCGGCCAGAATGTTTTTGTAACATAAAATTCGCTATACGAAATCTGCCAGAGCAGAAAATTGCTGATTCTCATTTCGTTTGCAGTGCGTATGAGCAAATCGGGGTCAGGCAATTTTGCGGTATACAAATGTTCGTTTACGCACTGCTTATTAATATCATCGAGTTCGATTTTGCCGTTTTTATATTCCTGTGCAATTTTTTTTGTTGCATTGACAATTTCCTCTCTTCCGCCGTAATTCAGCGCGAGAGCCAGCGTCATTCCCTTATTGTCCGCAGTAATTTCCTTTGTTTCAGCCAATGCCTTCCTAACATCGTCCGGCACATTGTCCAGCGTTCCGAGATGAACCAGTTTTACCTGATTTTTTTCCATCATCGGCCGAATCCCTATCAGATACTGCTGATACAAATACATCAGGGCATTGATTTCGGATTTCGGCCTTTTCCAGTTTTCCACACTGAACGAATACAGCGTTAGAAATTCTATTCCAAGGTCAACGCAATCCAGGGCGATATTTTCGACGACTTTACCGCCTTGTCGATGGCCTTCAACCCTTGGCAGTCCCTTTTCCTGCGCCCATCTTCCGTTGCCATCCATAATGATTGCAACGTGTCTTGGGATTTGTTGCGGGTCTATTCCGAGTTTCTCAGCGGTTTTTTCTTTTTTTTCTTCGAAGCTTTTCATCTGAATATGGTCTGGTCTCTTTTTGGCCCTACGCCGATTATAGTAATTGGTTTTCCGGTCAGCTCTTCGATTCTGCAGATATAGTTTTGTGCATTTATTGGCAATTCGTTGAAATCTTTTACTCCGCTTATATCCTCATCCCAGCCGGGCAGCGTTTCGTAAACGCATTCGGCTTTTTGGAGTTTCTCGGCATCTGTTGGGAAGAAAGCTACTTCTTTGCCATCAATCTTATATGCTTTGCAGATTTTTATTTCTTTTATTTTTGCTAACGTATCGAGGTGCAAAAGAGCCATTGCATCGATTCCGCCGATAGTTACGGTGTAGCGCAGGGCAACGGCATCGAACCAGCCGCATCTGCGAGGCCGGCCGGTTGTAGTTCCGTATTCGTGTCCTTTTTCGCGGATGTATTGGCCGATTTCATCGTCGAGTTCCGTCGGAAATGGGCCTGCGCCAACTCTCGTTGTATAGGCCTTTGCTACGCCGATGAATTTATCCACCATTTTTGCAGGCACGCCCGAGCCGGCTGGCATTCCAAGCGGACTGGCGTTTGAGCTGGTTACAAATGGGAATGTGCCGTGGTCGAGGTCGAGCAGGCATCCCTGAGCGCCTTCAAAGAGAATGGATTGGCCATTGATAATCGCTTTGTGCAAAAATTCCGTTGTGTTGGTTACGAGCGGCAAAAGTTGTGCGGCATAAACTTTACACTTTTCAAATATCTCATCAGTGTTTATCGGCTCGGCGTTGTAGAGTGCGGCAAAGACTTTATTTTTATATTCAGCAATTTTTTCAAGTTTTGCTTTTAATTTTTCGAGGTTTCTAAAATCAGCCATTCGGACAGCATAGCTTCTGCCGATTTTATCTGCGTAGCAGGGGCCGATTCCCCTAATAGTAGTTCCGATTTTATTTTTGCCGAGCGCGTCTTCGCGAAGCTGGTCTTCCTGCTTAT
>JAGLNB010000179.1 GCA_023139715.1 Planctomycetota bacterium
ATTAAGCCGAATCAGCCGCGACGAGATAAATTGATTAAATTGATGCAGAAATATTCGAAATAAACAATGGGTGTTTTTTAAAAACATATAGAGGTTAAAAGTGGAATTTCAGGTTTTCAAAGAAGGTAAAAATGTCAATGATTTTACGTTATGCGGTGCTTATTTATTTGGTACTGATGGCGTAGCTATTCGCAAAGCGAAGATTTCATTTAAAAATGGCCTTGTTAAATGTAAGAAACCAAATAAAGAGGCGGCGGCTCTTGCTTTGTTGTGGCCTGTTGATGGTTTTGGCAAAGTGCTTCTGCCAACGACTTGCCTGCCGGAGAGAGAACAGCCGTATAATTTGAATGTGGAAATGGCTCGAGCCAAACTCATGCAAATTATTAACAAGCGGGAGGATTGGTCTGTTTTCGGCTATGATGCGGAGTTGGAAGCTCTTTCAAAAGAAATACAGGCCTTATTTGTTCAGGCGGTTCAAAATATTAAAGAGCCATCATTAGCTTCAAAGTTAGCCGACAAATCTCTTAAAAAAGCCATCATTTTCTCTGAGGAATTGGCTACAAGACATGCGCAGCTTCTTTTTGATGTAAGGGGAAAAACGCATGGATTTGGACGTGGTTGCCTTGGCTGTGAAATAGATGCAACACAAATCGATAAGCCGGAATATATCAGTAAGCTGCTGGAATTGTTTGGATTTGCAACAATTCCGATAAATTGGTCTGAGATAGAAGTACGAAAAGGCAGCTATGATTTTTCAGTTGTAGATGCATGTGTCAGTACACTGAGCAGAAAAAAATTGGCCATCGGAGCAGGCCCATTGCTTTGCTTCTCGAAAGAGTATATGCCCAAGTGGTTGCTGAGTGGCAAAGCAAATTTTGAGACAATTCGTGAAGCCGCATATAGATTCATTTCAAAAATTGTTTCCCGATACGCCAGCTACATAAATACGTGGCGAGTTGTTAGCGGATTAAATGTATTCAATTGTTTTGGATTTAGTTTTGAGCAGATTTTGGAAATGACACGTGCAGCGAATATGGCTGTCAAAGCGGCAAACGATAAGGCCTTAAAGATAATCGAAATTACCAATCCGTGGGGTGAATATCATGCTGATGCAACTAATACTATTCCTCCGCTGGTCTATGTAGATATGATTGTGCAAAGTGGAATCAATTTTGATATTTTGGGACTGCAAATGCAGTTTGGCGAAAATCAAGATGGTATGCATATTAGAGATATGATGCACGTATCAGCTGTTTTAGACTATTTTGGAGCAGTAGCTAAGCCGGTTTATATAACAAGCGCTGCGGTTCCAAGTTGTTGTGATGAATCGCAAATTGCCGGAGTCTGGCACAAGCAATGGGATCAATTGCAGCAGGCAAAGTGGATTGAGCAGTTCTACAAAATTGCTTTTAGTAAAGCATTCATTCACAATGTAACATATTCTAATATTGTAGATGCAAAAAACAGTACTATTATGAATAGTGGTTTATTAAATGAACAATTTGTGCCTAAAGAATCTTTTAAGAAAATGATGGGATTACATAAGTTTATTTTTAATCGACAGATAAATCCTAAAACTTCGTAGCAATTAAAATGGAACAGACAGGATATGGCAAAAATCAAACAAGATAAGATTCAATTATTTGCGTTTGTGATTGCTGTGCTTATTTCTGTTTGTCTTTCGGTTTGTTTTGCAGGTCCTAAATTAAGCCAATTATTTATAGCTGCAGATGGCAGCGGGTGTGAAATCAAATTAGATGATAAACTGAATCCAAATTATGCAACTGTTGAGAGCTTGGCCAGACTGCCTGGCGTAGGACTTGCCAGAGCAGAGGCAATTGTAGCTTATCGCGAAAATTTTAATGGCAAAAATGGTGATAGCCCTGTATTTCAAAGCTGTTATGATTTGCAGAAAATAGACGGCTTAGGGCCTAAAATAACAAAAAATATAAACAGATGGCTAAAGTTTGAATAAAATTATGGATGAATGGGAAGTCAATAAACCATTGGGACAGTGTTGCGGCTGCGGCAGAAAAATAGAGTCTGGCGAAGAGTATTTTGCCGCATTAGTTGAGGGCGGGCAGGGACTCCAGCGAAAGGATTTTTGCGCCGATTACTGGCTCACTGAAAAACCGGATGTTTTTTGCTATTGGAAAACCAAGCTCCCTGAGCCAAATCAGAAAAAACAGATTTTTGTAGATGATGAAATGCTGATGGCTTTTCTTGAGCAACTCTCAAACGAAACTGAACAGGAAAAAATAAATTTCAGATTCGTTTTGACGTTGATTCTAATGCGAAAGAGACGATTAAAATATGATACCACAAGAGTTGAAGGCGATAAAGAAATCTGGCGATTGAGAATAGCTGCAAGCAAAGAGTTTGTAGAGGTGGTCAATCCACATCTTAGCGAGGAGCAAACCGAGCAGCTGTCTTCGCAGATGAATCAAATATTACATTCGGATTTACAGCAGTGAGTTATCATTATCATAAGTTGCGATTGTTTTTTCTCCTTATAGCTGCCACATTAGTTGTTGGCGGCTGCGGCATCGGTGTGAAAAAAACAATGCGGATTTGTCCGGGAAAAGAATTTGCATCAGAAGCCATAACGGCCGTTTCATCTCATTCAAAATATACGATACCGCTTAAAGCCAGCGGTCAATGCCGTTTGGAGTATTATGTAGATAGCAAAAAGCATAAAGAAAATTTCCCAATTAAACTATGGCTTAATCCACCCTCTGAGATTTATTTGCAGGGCGACGTGGCTTTTGACGCTAAAGGAATTGTTCTTGGCTCCAATGAAGAGGAATTTTGGCTGTCGATGAAGCCAAAGGAAATCAGCGGTTACTGGTGGGGACAATGGCAAGATACAACTGGTCTTGAAAAACTGATTATTAGTCCCAAAACAATTACTGAGGCATTTGGAATAGTTGGAATTGGCGAGCAGGAAAACTGGGCTTTGAATAACGAAAATGGCTTGGATGTTTTTACGAAAAGAAACAGACAAAATATTACAGAAAAGAAAATATATGTTAACTGTTGTGATTAT
>JAGLNB010000018.1 GCA_023139715.1 Planctomycetota bacterium
TACGCCGCCAGTTAAAACTTAGCCAATCTATCCCAAATCGGCCGATTTTGCAATAAAATTCGGGCATTTTGCTCAAATCAATTTCATCTTTATTTTCATAAGTTTTTATGCTATAATGACATAGCTGTGTATTTTAATGTTGTTACGCAGATGAGGATTGTATCGGAGAAGGGTTTTTACGTTATGTCTTGCAGTATTCGGCTGACAGTTCGTCTGTGGTTGTGTTTCGCTTTGATTTTTGGAATGGCCAGCGGATGCAGCCCGGAGCAATATAAAAAACAGGCCGATGAAGAAGTATATAAAATTATCGATAGTAAATGGCAAAATGATTTCGGCAAAAAAGCAAATTATACCATTAGCAGCATTTCTCCAAAACCTGATGATATCCAAATAATAAACACTTTTCGGGAACCAGGAGTTATAAATCTTGCACAAGCTGTTGCGAGAGCTACCACGCATAATCGAAATTATCAAACTCAAAAAGAACGGCTTTATCTCGTAGGGCTCGATTTGACATTGGCTCGGCACCAATTCACGCAAAAATGGTTTGGAACGATAGATTCCGGCTACACAACAGCGGATGGTATCGAAACATTTGATACCGATACTGGCCTTGGATTTAATCAATTATTGGCTGATGGGGCTCAAATAAGCACTAATATAGCTCTTGATTGGGCTCGTTTTCTCTCTGGCGACCCACAAACCTCGCTTACGTCAATTCTCAGTGCAAATATAACCCAGCCATTGCTGCGTGGTAGTGGCCGTAAAATTGTTCAGGAAAATTTAACTCAAGCCGAGCGAAATCTTCTTTACGAAATACGTTCTTTCAATCGCTACCGAGAGACCTTTGTCGTTTCAATTATAACTGATTATTACCGCCTTTTGCAGCAAAGGGATTCTGTAACCAATGCGGAAAACAATTATTCAAGACGAGTTGAATCAAAAACTCGTCTTGAAATGGAAGCCGATGCTGGCAGACGAAATCGTTTTGAAGTTGACCAGGCACAGCAGGATGTGCTTAACGCAAAAGATAACTATATCCGTCAGCAGCAAACCTATAAACAGCAGCTTGATGAACTTAAGATAAGATTGGCTTTGCCTATTGATTTAGAAATCCAATTAAATCAAAACGAATTGAAGACACTGGAAAAAAGCGGAGTAAATGAGCAGGGCTATTCGCTTAATACGGCAATCGAAACAGGATTGCTGAGGCGGCTTGATTTGGCTAATAGCGCCGATAGAATAGGTGATGGCGTACGAAAAGTTATGGTGGCTTCTGATGATTTTGGTGCGGAATTAAATCTAATTGGCAGTGCCAGTGCCAGTTCAAATGAAAAAAATGAGTATAATCGGCTGCAATTTCAACGTGGAACATATAAATTTGGAATTGAAGCTGATATGCCATTCGATAGAAAAAAAGAACGCAATGCTTATTGCGAGGCACTGATAGCATTGGAGCAATCACAGCGAACCTATTTGAATGATATGGAAGAAGTTAAATTGGAAGTGCGTCAGGCGTATCGGCAGTTGCAGGAAGCCGCCGAACGCTATCTTATTCAAAAAAACAGTTTGAGTTTAGCTGAAAAACGAGTAGAGAGTACATCTTTGCTGCTGGAAGCAGGCCGGTCAACTACGCGAGATTTGCTCGAATCACAAAATGCTCTTCTGCAGGCACAAAACAGTACAACGGCTACTTTGGTTGACCATGCTATCGCAAAACTAAATTTCTTTCGTGATATTGGTGTTCTACAGGTAAAACCTGATGGAATGTGGGAGCAAAGATAAATGGAAAAAGATGAAAAGAAAATATTCGGCAAAATACTAAAATTAAAATGGTTTAGGTGGGTTCTGGCTGTCGGAGTTATAGCCATTGCAATAGTTATTTTTGTTTTATTCAAAGCAACATCAGGAAAACTTGATAAGTCATATGTAGCAGGATTATTTACTGTTTGCCGCAGCGATTTGACAATTAGTATAACAGAGAGTGGCGATATAAAGGCATTGAATTCAAAGGATATTAAATCTGAGGTCGAAGGTAGAACAACAATAATTAGTATTGTAGATGAAGGGACAAATATAACTGCTGAAGATGTTAACGATGGGAAAATTCTTGTAGAACTGGACTCCTCGGACATAAAACAGCGGCTGACGCAACAGGAAATCAATTTTTTAAATTCAGAATCAAGCTATACCGAAGCAAAAGAGGCGCTTGATATTCAGAAAAAGCAAAATGACAGTGATATTAAGGCAGGGCAGATGAAAGTGAAATTTGCCTTGATGGATATTCAGAAATATCTCGGCGACTTTGTAGCTGAAAAAAACATATCCGCTGCGGCAAATTCTGAAAGTGATACCAATAAAATTACAACGCTAATTGACGACCCGAATCTTGGCGGCGAGGCCCTGCAGAAGTCACGAGAGCTTGATGGGGATATTTATCTGAAGATGCAGGAACTCGAACTGGCCAAAAGCAAGCTGGAATGGACTGAAAAACTGTTTGAAAAGGAATACGTATCGCTAAACGATAAAGAGGCAGACCGACTTGATAAGGAAAGTAAAAATATCGCATGGGAGAAAGCAAAAACAGCTAAAGAATTATTTATAAAATACGAATTCCCCAAACAAACCGAAAAGTTTCTCAGCGACTACAACGAAGCTATGCGAGAACTGGAACGAACCCGAGCCGGTGCCCGCTCAAAACTGGCACAGGCACAGGCAAAACTTAAGAGCAATGAAGCAACCCGTTCATTGCAAAAGGAGCGTTTGGAGAAACTTAGTAAACAATTCAATGCTTGTATAATAAAGGCACGTTCACCGGGGCAGGTGGTATACTGGTCGAGTACGGACAGGTGGTCGAGAACAAAAATTGAAGAAGGGGCGGAAATCCGTGAGCGCCAGAATATAATATCAATACCCGATATGTCAGAAATGAAAGTGGAAATTAAAATTCACGAAACCTGGATTGATAAAATTAAAGTAGGACAAAAAGCAAAAATCAAAATAGCAGCATTTCTTGATAAGAATTTTACTGGTAGTGTGTTGAAAAAGAAGCCATTAGCTGACCCTGAAGACTGGCTCAATCCTGATCTCAGGGTTTACTCAACTGATGTTAGTATAGAAGGTACGCACGATTTTCTTAAAACCGGTATGACGGCAAAAGTTGAGATTGTGATTGAACAATTAGAGGATGTGATTATTGTTCCCGTGCAGGCAATAGTTAATCGAGATGGCAAAAAAGTTTGTTATGTAAATAATGGCGGCAGTGGGGAGGAACGTGAGGTGGAAACCGGCTCGTTCAACGATGATTCTGTTGAGATTAAAAGCGGTCTGATTGTTGGAGAGAAAGTTCTGCTGAGTCCACCCAGAATACGCAGAGTAGAGTCAGAAAATAAAAAGATTTAAATACAAGCAGGAATTTAATGTCAGTAGTTAATACAAAAAAATTGTGTAAAGCATATCAATTGGGTTCGTTCAATTTATCTGTACTGTGCGATATAGATTTGGAAATCGAGCAGGGACAATACGTTGCTATTATGGGTCCGAGCGGTTCTGGTAAATCTACTCTTCTTAATCTGCTCGGCTGTCTTGATAAGCCCAGTAGCGGAAAATATTTTTTGGATGGCAAAGATGTTTCTTCGCTTGACGATAATGAGTTATCCCTGATTCGCGGCAACCGTATTGGTTTTATATTTCAATCCTATAATTTGATTAACCAGCTGAACGTTATAGAAAACATTGAACTTCCGATGTATTATCAGGGTATGTCTGAATCGAAAAGTGCAGCCCGTGCTCGTGAACTGGCCGCAAAGGTAGGGCTTGGCGACAGGGTTAAACATCGACCATTTGAATTAAGTGGCGGCCAGCAGCAGCGAGTGGCGATTGCTCGTGCTATAGCCAATGACCCTGTGATAATACTTGCTGACGAACCAACTGGAAATTTAGATTCGGCCAGCGGAGCTGATATTTTGAGTATTCTTGATGATTTGCATCAGCAGGGCAAAACTTTGATTGTCGTAACACATGATGAGGAAATAGCTTCTCGTACACAAAGAATCATACACTTGCTCGACGGCCGTATCGAACGGGAAATTCATAATGGGAATTAACTGATTATGTTGCTATTTCGCTTAAAACATACTATCGAACTCGGAGCAAAGAGTTTATGGATGCATCGATTACGGTCATCTCTTACCATTCTGGGCGTTGTTTTTGGCGTTTGTTCTGTTATTGCAATGCTCGCTATTGGTGAAGGTGCGAGCCGTCAGGCACAGGATAGCATAGAAAAGCTGGGCAGCCGAAATATAATTATAGAAACAGTTAAGCCGCCGGAGCAGCAGAAAGATAGCGGAAATGTCGAAAAGGTACGAAATTATGGCTTAACATACTCCGATGCAGAATCTATACGTAATACGTTAAAATCCGTTGAAGTAGCTGTTCCTGTTAGAATTATCAGTCAGGCAGCACGATACAACAGCCGTAAGGTGGCGGTTAATGTGCTTGGTACGGTGCCGTGGTATGAGGAAGTATCCTCCATCAAAATAATAGATGGAAGATTTTTAAGTGCTATTGATTTAAAACATCAGTTGGCAGTTTGTGTTGTCGATGAACAAGTTGCTCGCAAGCTTTTCACATTTGACGACCCTATCGGCCTGGACGTTAAAATTCAGGGCTATTATTACAGAGTTGTAGGTATAACAGGCAAGTCCGTTGATTCGGAAATGACGGATGCCTTTTCTGATAGCAAAGTTGTCTCTAAAAGTAATGGCGGTGTTATTGGCAATATTTATGTTCCGATTACAACAGCCAAATGCCGATTCAGTGAATTTAGTTTTCAGATGAGCGGAAACAGTCGTAACGCCGAAAGAGTTGAGCTGCAAAAAATTATTATTAAAGTAGGTTCAAACGAAGAGGTTTTGCCAACCCGCGATGTTCTGGATTCACTGCTCAGCCGTCTTCATAAAAAGCAGGACTATCGCATAGTTGTTCCATTGGAATTATTGCGTCAGGCGGCTCAGACAAGGCGAATATTTAGTATCGTTCTTGGTTCAATCGCAGCAATTTCACTTTTGGTTGGTGGAATTGGAATTATGAATATTATGCTCGCCACCGTTAGCGAACGTACGCGTGAAATTGGTATTCGCCGTGCAATTGGTGCACGCAAATGGGATATTATAATTCAATTTTTATCAGAAACATTGATGTTGACGCTGGTTGGCGGAATACTCGGTATTGTTCTTGGAACTTTTATACCATTTTTGGTAACACATTTTGGCCATATGCCGACCGTTATTACGCCCATCTCATTAATTCTGGCATTTGGTATTAGTGTGGGAATAGGAATAATTTTTGGTTTATATCCAGCTTGCAGGGCAGCTAATATGGACCCCATTAAATCATTGCGGCATGAGTAGGCAAACTGATATTGTATTTGCTAATCGTTTTTGCCGTACAGCCATTTTTCGTCGGCTAATTCGTAATCAACGATTTCTTCCGATTTGAAAAACAGCTTTATTTCTCGCTCGGCCGATTCGGTACTATCCGAGCCATGAACAAGATTATAGCCGCGTGAAGAACTAAAATCACCTCTTATGGTTCCCGGCTCGGCATCATAGCCGAAGGTATTGCCCAGCATTTTGCGTGCTACACTTATAACGCCCTGGGCTTGCCATACAGTCAAAAGGACGGGAGTTGATGAAAGGTATTTAACAAGTCCATCGTAAAAAGGTTTTCCTTTGTGAACGCAGTAAAGCTCACTCGCCAATTTCTCGGAGACCTGCATAAATTTTGCAGCGACAAGCTTTAGCCCTTTTCTCTCAAACCTGCTGACTATTTCCCCAGCGAGATGCCTTTGTATGCCGTCTGGTTTGACAATGATTAAAGTTTTTTCCGTCATTTTGTAGCTATATTCCCTTTGCAACGATGTAAATCTCGACACGTCTATTTAGAGGATTGCCCTTTTTATTGGCTTTGTTAGGTGAAGCCGGCCGAAATTCTCCGAAGCCACGAATACTCGTTCGTTCCGAGCTAATACCATCTTTAGTCATCACGTTGAGAACAGATATTGCCCTGTGAGCTGACAGGTGCCAGTTAGTTGGATGAGCCGCACGAGTTTGAGCTTTGCGGATTGGAACATCGTCAGTGTGTCCTGCAATTATAACGTCGAAATTTTTAGCCTGCTGGGAATTCAAAATTTTACAGAGAGATTTTACTGCTTTTTCGGCATCGGCGGCTACTTTGTCACTGCCTTTATTAAAGAGCAAATCACTTTTGAATTTTATCATACTTCGAGCCGAATCGTATGTAACCATTTCCTCATTCTTAGCGAAATCCTCGAGCATTGTGCTAAGTTCTACAGGAAGTTGCGCTCCGCCATTAATTAGCTGCTGCTGCATTGAGGCAATCAGCACTTTCTTTTTGGCCAAATCTTCTTCGAGAGCTGCTATTTTCTGAGTTAGTGTATCGGCTTCGATACTATTTCGACTGCCGATAGTTTCAAGCTCTCTTTTTGCCTGCTCAAGATTAAGCTTTGTAGCTTGCAGCTGGCTATCCAGCTCTGATATTCGCTGGCTTTGTGTGTCGTTTTTAATCCTGAGATCTTTATATTGCTGCTCACCAACACAGCCACTTACCAGTACTATTGCAGAGCAAATAAATAAGACAACCAAAAATTTAAGAGTTTTCATAGCTCTATCCTTTCCCAAAATCCAGACAGATAAATTTCTTTTTTAGCCCTGCTCGTAAATAGAACCGATTTTGATTGAGCCGTCAAGCACAAAACCTGTCAATTTATCAGCAACTGTTGTTTCAGTTTAACTGTTTGAGTATACAGGTTTTAAATGCTGCTTTTGAACCAGACATTCATACTTTCTGTTTGGCCGAATATATTTGTGTTGTTAATCAGTGTTCCTGTGTATTCATAGCCCATTTTCGCAAAGGTGATGTTCATTCCAAAAGACAATGCCCTTGCAATTGTGAAAAATGTTTTGAAATTTTTTTGTTTCATTTCTTTTTCCATTTTATCAAGTAGGGCAATCGCAAAATTTCTACCCCTGAAATCAGGATGCGTTGCAAAATCTGTCATTTCTACATTGGCATTGTCTATGTCCATTTCAGCCGAGGATGCAGCGATAAGTTTGGTATTTGCGAAGATTCCGAAATAGCAAAAGTTTTCCTGCATAGTTTGTTTTATGTAATCAGAGTTGTTTATTGGAAATGGATAGCTGGCAAAGACTTTTGCATACAGTAAAGCTAAATCTTCGGCATTTGAAATGTTTAATTTTTTCATGTGAAATTGCTCGGGCAATTTGTGATTTTTTGCGATTTGCTTGCCCTTAGCTGTTTTTAGTATCGAGTCTATTTTATTTTTTATTTGCGCACTTTGTTTTTTTCTGTCGGAATTGTAGTATTTGCACAGAAAAAGAGCGTTTTGTTTTGCATTGTAAAAACCGGGAATTTCGGCTTCTGCGACAAAACCATTATCTAAAAAAAGTTGAGCATTATCTTGTGGAATTTTTGAGAATATTTTTGAATATAAATATTTTTTCTGCAGCGCATTTACATAATCAAATGTTTCAGCAATGTTATTTGCATTTACTTTCATCAGGTAAATTCTGTCATTATATTTTCCGTGTTGTACAATGCTGCCATTAAAATTTTCAATTTTGTCGCACACTGTGTTATTGATTTCTTCTGGAGTATCTTTCGTTGTCTTCAGGCACAAGGGTGATGGTTCTATTAGCATCGCTTAGCAGTTTCTCAATGCCGATGGATGCTCCTTCAATTCCTTCTTCGAGATTGAGCTGCAGGTCGCAATCGTCGCAGTTTCTGTCGCAGAAAATCGGCTCGTAAGAGTCCGGCTCTTTGTATGTTGTAATTACTCCCTCGTAATTTCTCAGAACGACCTTGTTGGTTGACCATGAAATCAGATAGTTGGGCGTAATCGGAATTTTGCCGCCTCCGCCGGGCGAATCTATGACATATGTTGGGACAGCAAAACCAGATGTGTGGCCTATCATACTCTCGATAATTTCAATGCCTTTGCCAACCGGTGTTCTAAAATGCGACAGACCTCTCGACAAATCGCATTGGTAAAGGTAATATGGACGAATACGATTTTGTACTAATTTATGACAGAGCTTTCTTATGATTTTAGGACAGTCGTTTACGCCGGCCAGTAGAACACTTTGATTGCCCAGCGGTATTCCGGCATCAGCCAGTAATTTAAGTGCTTCTTTGGAAGAAGCCGTTATTTCTCGAGGATGATTAAAGTGAGTGTTGAGCCAGAGTGGGTGGAACTTCTTTAACATTGAAACAAGCTCTTTGGTTATTCTATACGGCAGAACAGCCGGCACTCTAGTTCCAATCCTTATGATTTCAACGTGAGGTATTGCACGGATTTCAGATAATATCCATTCGAGATATTCATCGCTGAGCATCAACGGGTCGCCGCCTGATAAAAGCA
>JAGLNB010000180.1 GCA_023139715.1 Planctomycetota bacterium
TTCCGACAATTATAAAAATCAGGCATTTTGAAACGGATAGCAAAAATAATATCACTATAACTTTGAAATCAGCAAAGCCGGCCAAGTTTACTGAAAAAATGCAAAAGCGTTTATTTGTTCGTCCGCAGCCGAAAGGTTTTGAGCATATTTATAAAATCATCAATGGAGAAATAATCAGAGAATGAAACTAAGAGACAGGATTAAGCAGGGTTTATTTTTATTGGATGGAGCAATGGGAACGCAATTTATCGCTCGTGGAATCGAATTGGGCAAATGCAATGATTATTTTAATATCGATTCGCCTGATGTTGTTTTTGACATTCATAAATCCTATTTTGATGCGGGAAGTGATGCTGTGATTACGAATACATTTGGAGCTAATAAATACGCTCTTTCCAAGCATGGCTTTGGGGACTTGGTTGAAAAAATAAATATCGAAGGTGCTAAACTTGCCCGGCGAGCGGCAGGTGATAAACGCTATGTTCTCGGTGATATTGGCCCAAGTGGCGGTTTTCTTGCTCCTTTAGGGGATTTGGAGCCGGAAAAATTAAGGGATATTTTTTGCGAACAGGCAAACGCACTTTTGGCAGGGGGCGTGGATGGCTTTATAATCGAAACAATGACAGCTCTTGATGAGCTTGCGATTGCTATTAAAGCTGTAAAATCCGTTTGTGATTTGCCGGTATTTGCATCGATGGCTTTCGATAAAGCGGGAACTGATTTTAGGACGATGATGGGTGTTGATGTGAAAAGTGCGGTTTCAGTAATGGTTGCACTTGGCGTTGATGCGGTGGGATTCAATTGTGGTACGGTATCATTAGATGAGTATCTCGAATTAGCAAATGAATATGTTATGCAAACACGTATTTTGTCGGAAACCGCTATGGTTTATGCTGAGCCGAATGCCGGAAAGCCGGAACTGATTGATGGCAAGGCGATTTACAAGACGTTGCCAGATGGTTTTGCGACGGCGGTGGAAAAAATTTATTCCGCTGGTGTAGAAATTATCGGCGGTTGCTGTGGAACCAGTCCGCAGCATATAAAAGCGTTAGCAGAAAAATTGAAAAGTTAAAACCAATTTATAAATCAATGGTTAAAAGTTTTGTGATTTGGTCGATGGTTTTTTTAGTTGCGCCCTGATTTTTTCTTATTACTTCTCTACCGTTTTGAGCAATCTGGTTGGCAAAATCAGTGTCGGTCAGGCATTTTTGAATTGCCTGGAATAAATCCTGTTTATCTTTGGCCATAATAGCTCCATTGTCTTTTAGAAGTGCATCAACTGTGTGTTTAAAGTTGAAAGCAAATGGGCCAAACATTGTAGGTTTGCCAAGAGCTGCGGCTTCAGCCATATCCGAGCCGCCCATAGGAACCAGCGAGCGGCCAACAAATATCACGGTCGCAAGCGAATAAAATTTTCGCAAATCACCCATAGTATCGCCGAGAATTACGCTTGGTTTTTCCCAATGCGGAGTATTTGTGTTTTTAACAGAACTATAACGAATAAAATCAAACCCTTTTTGTCTTATCAATTCTGCAACTTCATCAAATCTTTCCGGCTTGCGAGGTACAATTACCAGTCGCAAATCTGCAAATCGCTGCTGTTTTATTAAATCTTTGAAAATATCAAGTATGATTCCCTCTTCGCCTGGGCCAGTTGCACCTGCGAGCCATAATCTTTCGTTTTCAATTTTAAGCTGACTGGCGAGTTCGTCAGAGCCATCAACTTTATTAGTAATTTGAGCTGTATCATACTTTAGCGAACCGGTTACGAAAACTTTTTCTGCCGGACAGCCAATTTCGATAAATCGCTTGGCGTATTGTTCGGTCTGGGAAAGAATAAGAGTTAATTTTTGGAAGATTGTTTTTGCAATTGGTTTTATCTTTTTATATCTGGAAAAACTTTTATCGCTTATTCTGCCATTGACCACGACAACGGGAATATTTGATTGTTTGGCGATTCGAACAAAATTTGGCCAGATTTCCAACTCCATTAACAAACAAACAGCTGGCTGAATTTTTTCAAATGCACGCTGCATAATAATAGAAAAGTCCAGCGGAAAATAAATTACTGTGTGCTTAGTGTCGAATAAAGCATTTGCACGAGCAAAACCTGTGTCGGTAGTTGTGCTTATTACAATTTCAAAATTAGTAAATTTATTTTCAAGTTCTTCAATAATGGTTCTTGCTGCATTGACTTCGCCAACGCTTACAGCGTGTAGCCAAATACATTTCCTTTCGGGATTTTTGCGGATTATTTTGCCAAACCGCTGCCCCCAGCCGGTTCGATAGCGTCTGTGGCGAATAACACGATAGAGAACCATCGGGCTTATAATCAGCACCGCGAGAAAGTATACTAAATCAGCTATAAACTTCATTTGAAATCTTTCATTAAATAAATACTGCTGTAATCATACTTTGTAAATTGCAGCTCTGTCAAACAATACCTTGACTTTAGCCATTCTTTGCCTTAAATAGTTTATGATACTTGTCCCCGTAGCTCAATTGGATAGAGCGTTGGCCTCCGAAGCCAGAGGTTGTGCGTTCGAGTCGCACCGGGGATATTTTTAATATTTAATAGTAGAATATATTTGTCAGGGATGTTGCAGATGGCGGTTTTAGTGGGGATTGATGAAGCTGGTTTTGGCCCTATTTTAGGGCCACTGGTTGTATCGTCCACAGTTTTTTCACTGCCGCATCATCTTTTGAAAACTGACCTTTGGCAAACGCTAAAAAAAAGTGTTGGCAAAACACGAAAAGCCCTTGCCGGACGATTGTTAATCGCTGACAGCAAAAAGGCCTACAATAGAAAAAAAGGGCCAAAGCATTTGCAGCGAACCACTTTAGCTTGTCTGAATTGTCTTAATAAAAATCCAGAAACACTTACGCAGCTTATAGAGGTATTGACTCCGGAATCCCTTGAAAGATTAGCTGGGTATCCCTGGTATAAGGAGCTTTCAAGTTATAATCTCAATATTGACCAAGCTGATATTTCAATTGCTTCGGAAGTTTTTAATAATGATATTGATTCAAGTGAAATGAAATTGCTGGATTGCAAAAGTCATTGCATTGATGTTGCTTACTATAATCAAATGGCTAATTCTGTTAAGAACAAGGCCAATGTTCTTTTTACAATTACATCACAACTTATAAAAAATGCTTTTGATAAATTTCCTGACGAAGATTTGCAGATTATAGTCGACAGGCAGGGCGGCAGAACTCACTATGGCGGGATTTTGCAGCGTATGTTTCCGGGAGTGGAGCTAAAAATTATTCTTGAAAATCCGACGACCAGCAGTTACGAATTAAAAAATAACAACAAAAAAATGAATTTGCATTTTGTAGTTGGCGCGGATAATCGTTTTTTGCCGGTATCGCTTGCCTCTATGATGAGTAAATATATTAGAGAACTTTTAATTGATAATCTGAACCGTTATTTTAT
>JAGLNB010000181.1 GCA_023139715.1 Planctomycetota bacterium
GCCGTTATGATTCTCGATGAAGTGCAGACCGGAATCGGCAGGACGGGAAAATGGTTTGCGTATCAGCATAGCGGCGTTGAGCCGGATATTATGACAATGGCAAAAACACTTGGCGGAGGTGCAGCAATAGGAGCTATGACGGCAAAAGCTGAAATCGCCGATTGCCTTGTTCCGGGAAAACACGCTTCGACTTTTGGCGGGAATCCACTATCGTGCGCAGCAGCTGTTGCGGTTATTGAAGCCATTGAAGAAGATAACCTCCTGCAAAATGCAATCGAGCTTGGCCAGTACACAAAAGATAAAATCCTGCAATTAAAGCCGAAGCATTCTATAATAGAAAGTGTTCGCGGAATCGGTTTAATGATTGGCGTTGAGTTAAATAGTCCGGGTGCTGAAATTGTTAGTAAGTGTCTCGAAAACCGGCTGCGAATAAATTGTACAAATGATACGGTTTTGCGTTTTATGCCGCCGATGATTGCAACCAAAAGCCAGATCGATACGGCGATTGAAATACTTGATAATGTTTTAGGTGAAAACGAAAAATGAAAAATTTTCTTTCCATAACCGATTGCTCAACTGAAGAATTAAAAGAGTTGCTAACCGAAAGTGCCGAGCTGAAAAAATTGTACAAATCCGGCAAACGTGATTTATCGCTGGCAGGCAAAACACTTGCTATGCTTTTTGAAAAGCCGAGCCTGCGAACGCGGATAAGTTTTCAGGTGGCAATGGGCGACCTTGGCGGAAATGCAATTTACGTAAAGCCGGAAGACATTGGCGGAATCGGAAAACGTGAGCCGGTGAAAGATATTGCCCGAACATTGAGCAGATACGTAAACGGGATAATGGCTCGAACATTTGAGCATAATACCGTAACGGATTTAGCTGAATTTGCAACAGTGCCTGTAATCAACGCCTTGACCGACCAGCTGCATCCCTGCCAGGCAATGGCTGATGTGCTTACAATCAGTGAACATTTTGGAAAAATTGACGGAATAAAAATTGCATTTATTGGCGATGGAAATAACGTGGCTCGCTCTCTCGGTTTTGCCGCTGCAAAACTGAATATGAAGTTAGTAATAGCTGCACCGGCTGGCTACGAGCTTGATGGCGAATCGGTTGAAATCGCAAATCAAATATTAAAAGAAACTGTAACACAAACCAATGACCCCAAACAAGCCGTCTCTGATGCGGATATTATTTATACTGATACGTGGGTGAGTATGGGGCAGGAAGAGGAAAAGCAGAAACGCATTAAGGATTTTGCGGGTTTCCAGGTGAATACTGAATTATTAGAAGCTGCGCCTGCAAATGCAAAGATTATGCACTGCTTGCCGGCCTATCGCGGCCTGGAAATTACAGACGAAGCTGCTGAATCGAAAAACTCAATCGTATTCGACCAGGCCGAGAATCGTTTGCACTTTCAACGTGCCCTGCTGAAAAAACTGATGAGTTCATAGTTGGCCTGCCCTGAGCGCAGCCGAATGGGTAGTTCGTCGTTTATAGATAAGAAATGAAACACAAAATTCTCATAGCTACAACCAACACCGGGAAAATCGCTGAACTAAAAGCGATGCTGGATTCCAATGTTGAATGGCTTGGCCTGACTGATTTTCCAGATATTGGCGAAGTTGTTGAAGATGGCAAGACCTTTGCCGAGAACGCCCGTAAAAAAGCGACCGAATATGCAAAAGCGGCTAACTGCTGGGCGGTAGCTGATGATTCCGGATTGGCAATCGATGCCCTTGACGGCAAGCCGGGAATAAAATCAGCAAGATTCAGCGGTGCAATGGAAAAGGATAGAACACTTCTCGATTCTAAAAATATGCAGAAAGTTTTAACACTGCTCAAAAATGTTCCAAAAGAAAACCGAACTGCGAAATTTGTCTGCTGTTTGTGTCTTGCCTGCCCTGAGCTTGTCGAAGGGTCCAGTCCAAGTGAAATTCTAATTGAAGTTAAAGGTGAAATGAAGGGCAAAATTGCAGCTGAACCAATTGGCGAAAACGGCTTTGGTTACGACCCGATTTTTTTTATTCCCGAATTAAATAAAACCGCAGCGCAATTAAGCGCTGAAGAAAAAAACGCAATCAGCCATCGCGGAAATGCAATCAGAAAATTAAAACCGCAACTCGAAAAGCTGCTAATCTGTTGTCGTGCCGACAACAGCTAAACAATATAATCGTCGCTATATCACCAATTAAACCATCGCCGTAACGTCAATATAACCATCGCCGTGCCGGCGACGGCTAAACAATATACTAAACTAATGGCTTGACAAAATTCCAGAATTGTGAGGCAAGGCCAGCTTTAGCTGGATTGGCGTTTATATATTTTGTGGCGGCGGAAATCGCTCCAGTATCGTTAATAAAAACTTTCCAGCACCCTCGCGTCCAGGGACTTCGCTTCAATTTTAACGCATGCGTTGCAGAACCTTTGAGCTGATTAACAATATATTCAATTCTGTACTTTGAACGAAGAACAAGAACATGTATATGGTCATTCATTATCGCAGTGGCAGGAACCTCAATATTTAACCTCTGAACTACCCTCCCAAAACCGGCAGCAATAATCGGCCTTGTGTTATCATTAATGAAAAACGCCGGCCGGCCCAAACCACAAGCCGCTTCAGAATAAAACTTAAGAAGCAATTTTCTCGGCGGTGGTGCCTGACGGCCATATTTAATTTCACCAAATAGCCGGAGCTGGTCGTTATAAATTTCTTTGGAATACGAGCCTCGCGGATCATTCGGCAGCCATGTGCCGTAAGTGGTAAAAACTGCATGATAAGCGATAATCATTAACAACTTCCTTATTGTTTAGCAGCAGCCGGTACGGCTGCCTTCAATAAAATAACGTAACTATGAAAATTACAAAAAACAATGAAAAACTCAAAATACCTGTGCGAGCCGAAGCATCAGCGATTAAATCGTTGTCGTGCCGACAATATAACAATCGCCATAACGCCAATTAAATCGTTGTCGTGCCG
>JAGLNB010000182.1 GCA_023139715.1 Planctomycetota bacterium
TTGCTCGAACGGCAAACAGCTTCCTGGCGGTCAACATAACCTTTGAAATACATATCAGCTATACTGCTATCCATCGTCTGCATACCAGCTCGACGAGAAGTTTCAATAATATTTGGTATCTCATAAATTCGGTTTTCGCGAATGCAGTTACGAACAGCTGAATTGCAAAGCAAAATCTCGGTACATGGAACCATTCCATGCTCATCAATTCGGCGGAAAAGCGTTTGCGAAATAATTGCTTCCAATGTGTTGGCAAGCATAGTGCGAACCTGGTTTTGCTGATTGGCCTGATAAATATCTATAATTCGTTCAATGGTTTGAGCGGCGTTGATTGTGTGTAGCGTACTAAAGACGAGATGGCCAGTTTCAGCGGCGGTAATTGTTGAACTGGTCGTTTCCAAATCGCGCATTTCGCCAACCATAATAATATCCGGATCCTGTCGCAAAACGTGCTTTAAGCCGGAAGAAAATTCAGTGCAATCGGAACCAATCTCACGCTGCTCTATCATACTTGCATTGTTTTTCATTGCATATTCAATTGGATCTTCCAATGTAACTATACGCTTGCAATGTTTTTCATTTATCTCGCCTACCATAGCAGCAAGCGTTGTACTTTTTCCACTGCCGGTGTGGCCTGTAACAAGTACTAAGCCTCTTGGTAAATCCGTAAAACTTTTAACTATATCCGGCAAATGCAAATCGTCTATCTTAGGAATTTCATTTGGGATGACGCGAAACGAAATCGCTATTGTGTCTCTTTGATAGTGAGCATTGACACGAAAACGATGCCCATTGCCAGTAATTGTGGTCGAAAAATCAAGGTCGCGTTTTTCCTCGAATTTTTCAAATTTCTTCTGGCCAGCCATATCGATAACCATTTTTTTGGCATCGTCATTTGTTACGTCAGGATGGTCAAGTTTAATCAGTTCGGTATTTCTTCGGATTACAGGCGGCATACCAACGTTAATGTGAACATCACTTGCTTTTTTTTCTATCGCTTCTTTCAGTATTACCTTTATGTCCATTATTCCTCAATCCTCTCAAGAAAACCTGTGTCCAAAGTTGTTCTCTACTGCTCCACTTTTTCTAATCGATAACCAAAATATAAGTAAAAAAAAGTGGATTCGCCAAATCACAAAAGCCAAAATTGCGGTTTATTTTCAAAATAACCAAAAAAAACATCCTTGCTCCTATAAAATATGCGTTACAGTAATGACAATCCAGGCATAACTTTGTAAACTGTGTAAAATTATTATGAATACTATAAAAAAATTACATCCGCCTTTGAATGAAACTGACGCTCGCTCCCTGAAAGCAGGCGAAGAAGTGCTTATAACCGGCATAATTTATACAGCTCGAGACATGGCACACAAACGTTTGTG
>JAGLNB010000183.1 GCA_023139715.1 Planctomycetota bacterium
ATAAGTAAGCTCAGCGGCTTTGTGCTGAAGAACAATCTGTATCGCTTCAGCGCCTGTATATCCGCTGGCCCCAATAATAGCTACACGTATCATATTTCGTATCTCGAAATGACAATAACTGCGAACAATGAATTACGAACAACCAGCCAATTATCGTTTTGAGAACTGGAATCTTTTTCTTGCACCCTTTTGGCCTGGCTTCTTTCTTTCAACCATTCGCCCATCACGTGTAAGAAATCCGCTATCACGAAGTGCCTGGAGACAATCGGGATCGTAATGCTTCAATGCCCTTGCTATCCCAAGCAGAACAGCTCCTGCCTGGCCGGATGTTCCGCCACCTTTTACATTGACAAAAATATCAAATGACTTTTCCCCATCAACAATTTTCAATGGAGCCATAACCGAATTTCTGTCCTGCTGACGGCAGAAAAATTTTTCGAGTTCTTTTTTATTGATGAGCATTTTTCCATCGCCGGGTTTAATTCTCACGCGGGCAACGGAGCTTTTCCTTCTTCCAGTTCCCCAAAAGAAACCGCCCTTATCAGGTGTCTGCTTTCTGGTCAAAGCTGCTGATGGCTGCTCAGCTGGTATATTTATACTTGATTCAGCAATTGAATTATCAGTTGTAACTTCTGCCATAATCTATATTCTTTCTTAAAACAATTCGATTTTTTCCGGTTTCTGTGCCTGATTTTCGTGCTCGCAGCCGCGATAAACTTTCAGCTTTTTGAGCATAGCCCTGCCAAGTTTATTCTTTGGCAGCATACGTCTTACTGCCAGCTCAATAACTCTTTCCGGCTTTTTGGCCATCATCTCGGCAAAACTAACATATTTATGACCACCGGGAAAATGCGTATAGTAGTCATATTCTTTCATTTCAGCTTTTTTGCCCGTAACGACAATTTTTTCGGCATTTAATACTATAACGCAATCACCAGTATCTACGTGCGGCGTATAGGTTGGCTTATGTTTGCCCATTAAAAGCGGTGCAATTTTCGCAGCCATTCGGCCAAGAATTGCCCCATCAGCATCCACTAGCAGCCATTTATGTTCAACTTGCTCTTTTTTTGCAACAAAACTTTTCATATAAACACTCCAGATCCGCTACGGAAAAACCAATATGGTAGCGAATTCATATAAATTGTCAAACTAATTTTGTTTATTCACCCTCAAAATCACTCTTTTGGGGCATCGTCAGTTGCTTCATCGGCCCCGGCTGCTGGCTCTGTTTCAGGCTTACTTTCCTCTGCAGCTTCGGCTGGCTCTTCAACTTTAATTTCTTCTACAGCCGGCTTCTCTTCGTCAGCTGGTTTTTCTTCATCTGCCTGTGATTTTGTAACATTATCAACATCCAGATTAGAAAGAACCGTTTGCACGGCAACCGGCCCCTGTTTTTCGCCGGCCGGCTCTGCTGATTTGGGAGCATCTTCATTTTCTTCAGCTGCCCACTGAGCCCTTCGCAAGCTAAGCCCTATTTTGCGAGCTTCCGTATCAACCTTTAGAATCTTGACTTCAACGTCATTGCCTTCTTTGACAATATCAGCCGGCTCTTCTATTTTGTGGTCGGCAAGCTCGGAAATATGCAGCAAGCCCTCCAGTTCCGGCTCAAGCTCGACAAAAGCCCCGAAATTCGTAAGTTTTGTAACTTTACCCTTGATAATATGTCCCGGAATATATTTTCCCGGAATCGCATGAAGCCACGGGTCTTCGGTCAGCTGCTTTACACCGAGAGAAACTCTTTGTCTCTCCTCATCCACTTCAAGAACAACGCATTCGACCTGCTGGTCTTTTTGCAGTGCTTCGCTTGGATGATTGTATTTTCTCGTCCAGCTCAAATCTGAAATGTGAATCATTCCATCGATTCCGTGTTCCATCTCAACGAACGCACCAAAATTGGTTATGCTCCTGACATTAGCAGTAACAACTGTTCCCTGCGGATATTTCTGCGAAGCAATTGTCCATGGATTCGTCTCGGTTTGTTTTAGTCCGAGTGAAATTTCCTGTTTTTCTCTATTCACACTCAAAACCATAGCATCTGCTTCATCGCCGAGGTTAAGCATTTCATTAGGATGCCTCAGCCGTTTTGTCCAGCTCATTTCGCTGATGTGAATCAGACCCTCGATACCGTCTTTAAGCCGAACGAACACGCCATACTTCATAACATTGACAACGGTTCCTTTAACTCTTGTTCCTATTGGGTAGTTGGTTTCAACATCATCCCACGGACTTGAGGTCTTCTGTTTTAAGCCGAGCGATACTTTTTCATTTTCCTTATCAACCCCGATTACAACGCAATCGAGTTCCTCATCGAGTTTGACGATTTCCGACGGATGAGAAATTCTTCCCCAGCTAAGGTCGGAAATATGCAGCAAGCCGTCCAAGCCGCCAAGGTCGACAAATACGCCGAAATCTGCGATATTTTTGACAATACCCTTTCGGATTTGGCCGACTTCGATTTCAGCGAGAATTTTTTCTTTACTGCCTTTACGCTGCTCTTCGATGAGCTTTCGTCTTGAAATAACGATGTTATGATTTTCGACATCGATTTTTAGAATTTTGCATTCAATTTCTTTGCCGATAAATCGACTAATGTCGCCCGGCTTTCTAATATCAACCTGCGAAGCCGGCAAGAATACCGGTACGCCAATATCGACAAGCAATCCGCCCTTAATTCTTCTTATAACTCTGCCAGTAACAACATCGCCTTCCTGGCTCTTTTCTATAATTCGCTCCCAGCCCCTGATACGGTCTGCCTTTCGCTTGCTAAGCTGGATGAGTCCGCCTGCTGTGTCGCTATCTTCAAGAAGTACTTCGATTTTTTTGCCCGGCTCGATCTCGTCGGGACTATCAAATTCGCCGGCATCGACAACGCCTTCGCTTTTCAAACCGATTTCGATAATAACGTCATTACCGATTTTCGATATGATTGTTCCTTGAAGGATTGCTCCCGGCAGGCGTGAATCGACCTTTGATATTAGAGCCTCTTCGAGAAAATCATTTTCTGCCTGCCCGAACATCTCATTGATTTGATTGTCGAGCGTTTCAGCCGACATTCCTAATTTGTTGACTATATTTTTATCTACCATAAACTAAAAATTCCTTTGTGGAGTCTTTAATTATGGCCGGCAGCGCCCCACATTTACGCTATCCGACACTAATACACCATTAACAATATATTTCCAGCTGGCCAGGGGGCCGGCTACAGTAACGATTTTTACAAAAAATCAGCTTTATTTTTTAGATTTTCTTCAAATTTTCGACAAATTCCGAAATTATCCACTCCGGAGTTGAAGAGCCAGCCGTAACGCCAGCCGTTTTCCTGCCAAAAACCATTCTTTTATCAAATTCGCTCCAATTTTGCAAGTGAAACGTTTGGCTATTATATTTTCCGCAAAGTTCAGCCAGTTTTCGCGTGTTTGCGCTTTTTAATCCGCCGAGCACAAACATCACATCCACTTTTTTGCACAGCCGCACAGCCGATTCCTGCCTTTTGGTAACTTCTTTGCAGAGCGTATTTATTACTTTCAGTTCGCCGAAACTTTCCTTTGCGATTGCCCCTATCATTTTGCCAAAGTATTGCGGCCCTTGCGTGGTTTGGCAGACAATACCAAGTTTACTGTCTCTACTTAGTTTGCGTAAATCTGAATCTTCAGAAATTACAATAACGTTTTTGCAGCAGCCAACAACTGCCTGTACTTCGGGATGATTTTTGTCTCCGATTACGACAACTTTGTATCCGTCTTTTTCAAGTTGCATTGCTATTTGCTGCACTCTTTTAACGAGTACGCAGGTTGCATCTATAATATTGAGTTCTTTTTTCCTGATTTTTTCTATCTGCTCAGGTGCCGCTCCGTGCGAACGGATAAGTACTGTTCCCTCTTGTTTGCTCTCTGCAAATCTTGTTGGTATTTCTTCGATTGTTTCTACGGTTTTAAGGCCGACTTTTGCGAGTTGTTCGACAACATCTTTATTATGAATAATTGGGCCAAGGCAGTAGACATGGTCTTTTTGGGCGAGGATTTTTTCAGCTATACTGATAGCGTTTCTAACGCCGGGACAGAATCCGCATTTTTCTGCAATCATAACTTTCATAATTGGCCTGCGGACTAATCTAACAGAAAGCTGTGTTTTTAGCGAGAAGTTTTACTCCGCCCGAAGAACAGGAAAATGCAGGCCTCCTTATAAAACCCCTCAAAATTGTTGGCCTTTTTCATTAAACCCGTATTTGTTTATTAAAATACAAAAAAACATTTTTTTACTTGACAAATCCTACCCCCCCCCCTTAGCTTCATTCTTGTGTATTCTAAATTCAATCATGGGAGGGCAAAACGATGCTCAAAAAAAATTTTCTTATTTCTTCAGTTCTATTCGGCTTTGCGTTCTTCACGATAGAAAATTGCCTCGCTGAAACAGCAGATGAATTAGAAACACAAAAACAACTTGTCATTTCGTTCATCAATGATGGTCAGCAGCAACAGGCAGAAATAGCTTACAAACAACTGCTCAACAACTTCGGCCAAAACGAAAATATACCAAGAGCCATCCACCATGTGGCATATCGCTATCG
>JAGLNB010000184.1 GCA_023139715.1 Planctomycetota bacterium
GCGGCTTACTGCTGCACAGACGCAAACACTGACAATTTGTTAGTAACAACACTTAGTTTGTAGTGAAGACAAGAGGCGGCCCCTGTGACTGCCTATTTTTATTTGGAACACTTTTAATATCGCCCATAACAGCATTATCATCGCTTTACCATCTTACCCCCTGCCGCAAAAACATATTTGAGTTTTCAAGCTACCCCTACCATAATACCTAAAAGAATTGTCATTCCTGCGGAGTCCTGAGCGGCCTGTGGTGAGCAAAATCGAACCAAGCCAAAGGACGAAAGCAGGAATCCAGAATAAAGAATTATTTTGGTTTTTGAAAAATTGTGATTCAATTTGAATGTGAAAATTGCGGTCGGACATTTAGGCCGGCAGTTGTTTCTTGCCACCATGTTTGTCAACACTGACAAATGTTACATTCGTAGAAAAAATCAAATCCTGTTTTCCCTTTTCGCCGCGACCACAAAAAACATTCACCTTATATTCAACGGAAGAATTGCCCTTCTTCGTTCTTTCAACGAGAAATCTAAGAATCGCACCCTGCTTAACGCTCTTTTTGAACTCAACTTTATCCAGCCCAATCGTAACAAAATTATGTCCCGGAAAATCCAGCGTTGCAGCTATCCATGCATATTCGTCCACCCACTTGAGCAAATATCCGCCAAAAAGATAGCCGTAATGATTCAGATGCTCCGGCAATACTAATTTATGATTTTCCATAAATTTCCTTTTATAATTTGAGCATGGACAATCGCCGTATGCCTTCGGCTATATTCGTTTTCGCTGAACCCTCATTGGCTCTCTGGATTCGCTCCTGCGGCAAAAAAGTATCAGTCAGCTTCTCTCTATAAGTAGTTTCAAAAGTATCCGTCCAGACCGGCCTGAATGTTTTCGCATCGGTCAGCATCCACTGTGTTTCCATCTTAACGTCAACATCTAAGCTAATCATTGGCACCGGCTGGTCGCAATGCAAAATCGTAACATCGAGAATATAGTCAGCCCCCTCGCCTTTGATTACAGTTTTGAATACTCCTGATTTTACGAGCGATTCGGTTATTGCTTCGGCAAAAGCTGAATTTGAAATTTGCGAACTCCAGAAGATACTCGTTTCTCTGCCCCCTACCGGGTCATTGACTCGCACCGAATATGGATGTTTATTTGCAACTTCCAAATCAAGCGGAACCATTTTGTAGGCACGCGCGGCACAACCACCTTGCAGCAGAATTAAGCCGGAATAAAAAATTAAAATCACAATAGTAAAAATTTTTGTTGTTACTTTATTCATATTCTTTTCCACGTAATTTATTGCAAACTTATTTTTTTTCGGTTCCGGATTCCGATGTCATTTTTATTATTTTTCTCTGTTCGAGTCGCGGTATTTTCTCAGCTTTTATGTCGCCAAAATCACACTCTTTTTTCTGGGCGATAAGCAGCAGTCGATTATGCCGTCTCCTGAACGCCTCATATTCAATTTTCTCTGCATCCTTTGCATCGACGAGCAGATACGGAGCATAGGCCACCATTCCACCTGCCACCCATAGCGCATTTGTCAGCGTTTTGTCGGTCTTAGAAAGCAGCCCGAGCATATCGGCCTGAAGCTGAACTATCTGCTCTTTCAAATTTTCGCAGCTGAGATTTTCATCGCCTGTCATATAGCACGGAATAGGATTAGCATCTCTTCCGGCGCAACCGCCCAAAATCACAGCCACTACAAACATCAATATAACAATTCTTTTCATATTCTTTTGCCTTTAACAAGGTTTGTTTTAATTTTCAATTGCTTCGAGTTCTTTGCTGCGATTTTGCGAAAGGTCTATATTGGCAAAATCGTCTTTTTCGTCCGGCAGGATTAAAAAATATTTATGGCAGACATCCAATTCGCAATCCGCTTTACTCAATGTGAAATCGAGAATGTGGCCGCCCTTTTTGAAATCATCACTTATAAAGTGCAAATGATAGCCGGGCACATTTAATCCTTTTACAAAAGCCGGACATTTGAAGCCGACGATTGTGCCGGATATATTTTGCAAATTAAATACTGATTGCTCTTTTGCGACTTCGGCCAGCGGCCGATATGGTTTTGTTTGCGGCGGCACGGAGCGAACTTTCATTTTGCTAAATTTGCCTTTTATTTTGATTGCGTAGAACATATTTTTATTGTTTGCTATTTGGTCGATTATTTCTTTTGTCTTTTTGTAATCAGCTTTTGTTTCGAGCGGAAATTTTTTATCTGATTCAAACTGGCAAACTGCAGCAAACGGCGTAGTCATTTTTTTGTTCGGCTTATAAACATTTCCATCGATTTTCACCTGGTAAATAATGCCGTCCAAGGCAATCATTTCGCCGTCGAGCCGGTCGAACGTTCCAAGGCCGAAATCGCCGTATTCCAATATTTCGCCGCAGGAAATATTTCCATCGTAAGCTCCAGCTAAGAGTGCATCGATTGTTGATGTTTGCGTAATTGTGTTATTACTATTGTTATTTGTTGCGCACCCGCAGCTGACTATCAGCAGTAATAGTACAATGATTTTGATAGCTCTTTTTTTCATTTTATCCTTTCAACTCTGTAAGAATATCGGGGACATCATTGTATATTGAAGATTTTAATCTGTCAAGCCAAGCAAATTCGTGTCTCGTATCTCGCCTGTCCTGCCAATTTGCATACCTGAATTTTCCCGAAAAAATATAATAACCCCCAATGTAAAATTACATAAATAACCCCCAACGTAAAGTTGGGGGCTAAGCT
Organism: Planctomycetota bacterium; assembly: GCA_023139715.1. GTDB lineage: Bacteria > Planctomycetota > Phycisphaerae > Sedimentisphaerales > Anaerobacaceae > JAGLSG01. The sequence goes on from JAGLNB010000184.1 coordinate 2,747, forward strand.
AAGCATTTTTATTTTAATGGCCTTTAACATATTTAATCTTTTTTTCCAACTCATTTTGGTTGAAACAAAAACGCTTATCAAAACCTTTTGTCCAAATCTTTCCATTGAAACCATTGGAACGCAGGGCAAGACGGGCAGCATTTTTATAGAAGCTGACAACTTTTTCGATAGATTCATTTATATGTTCAGCTACTATGTGGACGTGATTTGAATACACTGCAATTGCATATATCTGGTGCCTGATTTCTTTTGCTTTGTCAAGAATGGCCTGATGAACAACAGCACGATGTTCAGCATTGAATTTTGCAGCAGGATACTTCATTTCTTTTAGATTTGATTGCAACAGGAAGTTATTTTGTGAGAGAATTTTTCCATTTTTGACATAGCCGCGTTTATCGCCCTGCAGCCAGGTTCCGTATGTTGTGCATGTGAGCATATATCCGATGATTTTGTCCATTCTTTAATGATAATGTTTACCGAAAATTGGTCAATCCAATTTCGTTTTGTTTAATGTTTATTTAGCCCCCAACTTTACGTTGGGGGTTTTATGCAATTTTATATTGAGGGTTATTTATGTAATTTTACGTTGGGGGTTATTTACAATTTCACATTGGGAATTATTTATTTGGGGTTTTATGTCGGCAATTTTGTTTTTTGATTATTTTTGGAATCTGGTCGTATCACCAGATAAACTTTTAAAAATTAAAAATAGGGACTGTCCCTATTTTCCTATCCTTTCAAATCTATAAGAATATCGGAAATGACATTGTATCTCGAAGATTTGATATGTCAAGCCAAGCAAATTCGTATCTCGCCGTTCGTGAAGCGTATTACGTATTGCGTAACCGATTAGCCCTGCCGACACTTCGGCAGAGTCATATTTTAATGGCAGGATTTATGGCCAAGCTGCCAAAGCATTTTGATATTTGCTAAATAAATTCCAACATCCTTTTCGCTGTCAGCAATAATACCTCCAAATGACGATGAAAAATATACTATTTCAGATTGCCACTCATCACTCTCCAAATGGGTAATAAATGTTATTTCGTTACAACATTTTTCGTGATACCACTGAGGCATTTCTTGCTGTGTAATTATTGTCATCTGCCCTTTTCTTTCACCAACAAATACTATGGGAGGCAGTAAGCCCTTAATAAAAAGATGTTCAATAACAGGAATAACACGGTCATCATGATCTTCGTCCCATATTATTGAAAAATCATGAAACTGCGCCTCTTGTAGTGGTAGGCACTGACAATCGTGCCAAGTAATACCACGCAAGACTGAATAATGTGTGCCTCGGCCAAGATAACCTGTTGGGCTTTGTTCATCGTGGAGTGTTTTGAAAAAATCGGAATACTTTCTCATTTGTATTCTCCTTTCGAGAGAAAAGGCTAACTTTCGGTTATATAAACAATTCTTTCGGAATCATTTCAATTCAACAATCTTATACCGTATCACTAAAAATTTGTCAAATAAAACTTCTAATCTTTTTTTGCTAATTTAATTGGAGACATTTACCAATTTTAAGGGAAGATGACTAAGAAAAGGAAAGGCCTGTCAGCTTTCGCCAACCGGCCTCATGATTCCTGGCAATCACGATTTTTTTCTCTCTGAAATTCGCCGTACGATAGGATAACCAACAAACATAACAAGACAATATGTTATCACCATCTCAAATGATATATCCATCACATCGGAATACCCAAACGCACCTTTTGCAATAATGTCACTGATACTACTGATGATTAGTAAAATCATCAAAACCAAAGCTATTCTTCTCGCGCGCTGTTTGCCCGAAAGTTTTTTTCTCTGCGATGTTTCTGCTTTTTCAGCTTGTTTTGATGTTCTAACACTAATTACTATGAATGGAACTATTATCAGCAGAAGAACAAATGGTGCAATCATATATATCCACATAATCAAAAACCTTTCTCAATTCTCCATATATGGCCTAAAATCTTATACCATAGCTATCAACAATATACTATCGAAAAAAACAAAGAGGAATTAGGGGGCTTTTCCCTTTGCGCCTTTGCGGGATAAAATCTTTTATAAAATTCCGCCGCGAAGCGGCCTCCTCAATTGGATATTGGCTGTTCCTTGTTGAGTGTTGGATGTTCTTTTTTCTTCGTGTCCATTCGGAGTTCATAGTTCATTTTCAGCGCATAGGAAAGGGCCTGCACCGTTAAGTACAGACCCTTATAATTCCTGGCAATCACCTACT
>JAGLNB010000185.1 GCA_023139715.1 Planctomycetota bacterium
GGAGCATTGCTAAGCAAACATATAATATCGTCAGAAATAATCGCATACAAAGACCTCGGCACTGAAGCCGTAAGGAAATTACAAGTTGTTGATTTTCCGGCTATTGTTGCCTACGATGCAGCAGGCCAAACAGTTTATAAGGAGAAATAAAATTGAAAGCAGCATTACTCGGCTTATTGCAATCGGGCAAAAGCACTATCATGGCAAGTTTAAGCGGCAAAGCGATTCCGCCAATTGGTTCAGTTGCGATAGAAGAAGCACTCGTACCTGTCCCGGACGAACGCATCGATTGGCTGACGGAGCATTATAAGCCAAAGAAAACCGTCAATGCAACAGTTGATTGCCTTGATTTGCCCGGCTTAAATTTTGCAGATGAGCACGGCCGAGCAGCAGCAAGGCGGCTATTTAATCAAATAGGAACTGCGGATATGTTGGTATTGGTAATTCGCTCTTTTGAAAATCAAGCTGTTCCGCCCTACCGCAACAGCGTCAATCCATCACGGGATTTAGCGGAACTAAAAACAGAACTTCTGCTCGCCGATTTAGAGTTGGTTACAACTCGTATCGAAAAACTCGAAAAACAGGTAACTAAACCAACAAAAACTCAGGCAAAAGACAAAGTTGAATTAGAACTGCAAAAAAAGTTGCAGGATGCAATCGAATCAGAAAAACCAATTAATACTGTTATTAAAACCGAAGCTGAACTCGAAATTATAAAATCGCTCGGCTTTCTAACGCTTAAGCCAATTGTCATTGCGATAAATATTGGCGAAGACCAATTAGATGAAAACTTCGACTTTGCCGACACAGAAGATAATGCTCTGGATTTTATTGCCATTTGCGCAAAACTGGAATACGAACTTGCACAATTGGATGCAGCCAGCCGAGAGGAATTTATGGCTGACCTTGGAATTACTGAATCGGCAAAGAGCAAATTCGTAAACAGCTGCTATTCGGCGCTCGGCTTGATAAGTTTTCTAACCGTCGGCTCAGATGAAGTGCGGGCATGGCCAATCAAAAAAGGTACAAACGCCGTAAATGCAGCTGGAAAAGTACACAGCGACATACAACGCGGTTTTATAAGAGCTGAAACTTTTGCATTTGACGCTCTAAAGGAACTCGGCGATGAAAAAGCTGTTAAGGCGGCCGGCAAAACCCGTCTCGAAGGAAAAGAATACACAGTAAAAGATGGCGACATTATCGATTTCAGATTCAATGTCTAAATCAAATTAACACATTATGAAAAAAGCAAGTATAGTCAGCATTGGAAATGAAATTTTAAGCGGCGAAACAATCGATACCAATGCTGCTTATTTGAGCAGTCAATTAATTTCGAGTGGCATACCTGTAATCAGTTCCTACACAATCGGTGATTGCTCAGATTCAATCGTTCGCAGATTAGAGCTGGCAGCAGATGATGCTGATATTGTATTAGTAACGGGCGGATTGGGGCCAACCGATGACGATTTAACCCGTCAGGCATTTGCAAAATTTCTAAATGTCGAATTAACACTGCAAAACGAACTTCTTGAAAAAATCCAGCAAATTTTCACAAGCCGAAATCGGCAAATGTCTCCAAAAAATAAAATCCAGGCGTATCTGCCGGCCGGCACAAAAGCAATCACAAATAATCTCGGAACGGCTCCGGGAATTATGGCTGAAATAAAAGATAAATTATTTTTCGCTCTGCCCGGCGTACCATCAGAAATGAAAGAAATGTTCGAGCGAACGGTTCTGCCAAAACTGAAAACGTTAACCACTGAGCAGGCAGTTATTGCACTAAAATTAAAATGCTTCGGAGCAGGCGAATCAACCATAGCCGAAAAACTCGGCGACTTAATGCAGCGAAATAGAAATCCGCTTATAAATTGCACCGCAAATTACGGCGTAGTAACTCTTCACATCATAGCAAAAGCAAAAGACAAAAAAACAGCAAAGGAAATGGTCGAGAAAGATAAAAAATCACTCACTAAATTGCTTGGCAAACTAATCTACGGCAGCGATGAGCAAACACTCGCCCAAGTGGTCGGCGAAAAACTGGCTCAAAAGAAAATGACTATCGCCATAGCCGAATCCTGCACTGGTGGATTGCTTGCAAAACTTATAACTGATATTCCCGGCGCAAGTAGATATTTTAACTATGGCTGGGTTACATATAGTAATGCAGCAAAAGCAAAAGAGCTTGGCGTACCGGCAGATTTAATCGAAAATTACGGAGCGGTCAGCAGCGAGGTGGCACAAGCTATGGCCGAAGGTGCAAAAAAAACAGCTAATGCGGATATTGCCATTGGAATAACAGGCATAGCCGGCCCAACCACAGATAATTCACAAAAACCCGTCGGCTTAGTTTATATAGCTCTTGCTTCAAACGACAAATGCCAAGTCAAATGCTTCACTTTTTCTCACGATAGAAATTTTATACGTCCCATAACATGCCAAACAGCATTAAATATGATTCGTCTAAAATTGTAGGATTTGACCGGTTACGCTGGTAATGTTATAATCCGATTTTGCCGAAATTAACAGGATACGGTGTAAATATGGCTAAAAAGCGAAGACATCTCGGTGAAATACTCTATAAAGCCGGCTTGGTGGATAAAGAGTCAATAATCAATGCGATTAAGACATCAAAATCCAACCATAAGCAGCTTGGCCAGGTATTATTAGATCTCGGCCTGATAGAGGAAGAAACGCTCACAAAAGCGCTGGCTAAGCAATTCGGCATGAAATATGTAGATGTTGACAAAATTACGATTCCAGCCGAAACAATAAACCTAATTCCGGAAGACCTTATTAAAAGGCACAATATTCTTCCACTTAGTATGTCAAACGGCAGATTAAACCTCGCTGTCAGCGATAGGTTAGACCTCGATACTATGGACGCAATTCGGTTCCGCTTAAACGCAGAACTTGACTGCTCTCTGGGCAATCCCTCAAAAATCAACTCCAAAATTCAGGATTCGTTTGAACAGGCAAAAGAGAAAGAAGATGACAAGCTCAAATACAGCATCGATGCCACAGCAGCTGAACTTGCCGAAGCCGGCCACGAATTGCAGGCAGAAGTACTGCGAGCAGAAAGTGCTGACGATGGCGACGATGCCCCTATCATTCGACTTGTAAATCTTATAATAGATAACGCCTATCACGTACGAGCCAGTGATATACACGTTGAGCCAATGACCGATAGAATACGTATAAGATACCGTGTTGACGGCGTTTGTATGGAAAAGGACAGCATTCCAAAAAATATGCAGGCACCGTTAATAACACGTTTGAAAATTTTATCCGGAATGGACATCGCTGAAAAACGACTGCCTCAGGATGGTCGTATCAAACGCACAATTGGCTCTGAAGATGTGGATTTTCGTGTTTCAGCTCTGCCCGGCTATCACGGCGAAAGTGTAGTTCTGCGAATTTTGCGTCCCGATGCAGTCAATATCGGTATTCGGGCACTTGGTTTTGGGCAAGATGATTACGAACACTTTCAGCGAATAATCAAAAGACCAAATGGAATATTTCTCGTTACAGGGCCGACCGGTAGTGGTAAAACCACAACGCTGTATGCCGCTTTGCAGGAACTTAATAATCCCGACAAAAAAATTATCACAGCTGAAGATCCTGTAGAATATAATTTTGCTGGAATGAACCAATGCCAGATAAGAGACGACATTGGTTTAACATTTGAAAAAATTCTTCGTTCAATGCTGCGACAAGCACCAAACATTATATTAATCGGTGAAATCCGAGATGGTATCGTAGCTGACATTGCGATTCAGGCCGCTCTTACAGGCCATTTGGTTTTCAGTACACTGCATACAAACGATGCCTGCAGTGCTATTACCCGTCTGGTAGATATGGGGGTAAAGCCCTTCCTCGTAGCCAGTTCAATACAGGCAATTATGGCACAGCGACTGATAAGACTTATTTGTCCAAATTGCAAAACAATTGACAAAAATCCCAATCCTGAACATCTTCGATTACTTGGAATCACGCCGGAAGATACGAAAAACCACCCTATCTATAAAGGCGATGGCTGCAGCCAGTGCCAGGGAAGCGGCTATAAAGGTCGAGCTGGTGCATTTGAAATGCTGGAACTGAACAATGAAATAAGAGAACTTGCCTTTGCAAAAGCACCAACTACAGAACTGCGTAAAGCAGCTATCGCGGGCGGTATGAAATCGCTTGTGGAAGATGGAAAAATTAAAATATTCAACGGAACAACAACACCAGATGAAATTGTCAGGATAGCACAAACAGAAGATTAGTAAATTTAATAAAACACGTTATTAGGGAACGTCAAATGGCTACAGTTAATATGGACAGGCTGCTTCAAGCATGCGTTTCACAGAACGGCTCGGATATTCATCTTGTTACGGGGC